>JAEZIV010000371.1 GCA_023436515.1 Bacillota bacterium | reverse complement strand
ATGGAATCCATATCCTTTACAACATGGGCATTAGTTACTATGTATCCGTCACTTCTGTAGATGACTCCCGTTCCAAATATCAGGTTATCGGTATATTCACTGTAGTCATAGCTGCTTTCCTTTAGTTTCCCGATAATGCCTACAACAGAAGGACTGACCTTGTTTATTATTTTTGATATATTGTTTAAATTAGTATTTATCTCAAGGGTTTTCTCGCTTGTGTTTATTGTAATTCCGTCCAAATTATTTGCCAAACTGTCAACAAGGACATACTGCTTGCCGTTGATTACCCTTACAGCGTCATCCACCTGTTTCCCGTCAATTTTAAGGTTAACATTACCTGCGGCATTTGCACCGCCGGACAAAAAAGCAATGGCTGATATAAGGCAAATTGCTTTAACTATATTTTTCTTTATCATTTAACCCCCCTATCTGTACTACGTAAATGGATAATAACCAGTATTCCCAGAATCCATTTTACCATTTTACCCATAGCTGTTCAATTTAAATTGATTCTTTATAGCAGTTCAGTGCGGTCAACAGCCAGATAGGTAAGCTTGTTATCGATTCTCGTGCTCTCCATAAGTGATATGGAGTTTACCTTTATACTCAGCTTTTCAAATCTCATGCTATCGTGGAGGAAATTCTCCTGTATCCTGGCTTCCCTAACCAGTGTTATATGAGGGCTATACTCCCTTTCCTCCCGAGGATATCCTGCTGCTTCAAGTAATGATTCCAGACTGACATACAAATGCTGCAGCTCAGCACTCTTTTCTATTCCTGCCCAAATTATCTTTTTATTTCCCTTATTAAAAGCTCCAAGCTTATTGAGTCTGAGTTCAAAACCCATAGTCTCATGCGCCGCAAGGCGAAGGATATTTTTAAGCTCCTTGACCTGGGAGGAGGTCTGCTCCCCTAAAAACCTTAGAGTCAGGTGAAAATTCTCCTTATGAGTGAAATTACCTCCTGAGCAGAGCCTCTTAACATCCTGCTGAATAGAATGTATGAAATCCTTTTCTTCATTATTAAATTCTATAGCAAAAAAAACTCTCATTTCCCGCCTCCGGATATTTATTATAAGCTATTACAGACATAATGGTCAGAAAACCATCAGTACTCTGCGTTAATTTAGCTTTTTTGATTCTCTAATTAAAAATGTGGTATATTAATAATATAAATTTTCCAGCAATAATTATTCAACTAATAGCCAATAACCAAGGAGGAATTATAATGTTTTATGAAGTCAGATTTCAAACAGGTGAGATATCACAAATAATAGATGAAATGAAAAAAGGTAATATTCCTTGTATGGATGTAATTGATAATGATGATTTAAACTCATTTATCCAGAGATTGGAATCAAATGGCATCTATAAAATTGAGGGTATGCCCTATGATCTGAATGCTCGTGACCGGGTTAAGGAATCCGAGTTTGAGTATAGAATTGGTTTCTATACCTCTCCCGTGAAGGCTTCCGAGCTGAAGGATAAAAAGCCGATGTACATTGATTTTTATTTCGAACCCATTGTTGATAGAACCTATGATCCCGTTGGAGAGATGTAGTAAATGAACCCCCGTACATAACACGAATACCAAGTGTTTGCACGGGGTTTTCTTATTTTGAGCAAGCTGCCGTGACAGCTACAGCCCCGTTTATTGCTGCTATTGGCATAGTAGCAGCTCCATTTTTCAGTACCAGTGTCCTCTTACTGCTTTTTCCTATTGTCAATGAAATAGTCTCGGGCAGCCTGTAGCCTTTTGCAGGTGTTACAATAACAACAAACTCACCTTCCCTCACTACTGTTACAGCCTTTCCGTTTGAAATAGTCAGCTTCAGGCTATAGGGCAGCTTTCCATTTATGGCGTAAGCAAGCAGATTATGAATTACTTCATGGCCTCTTTTTGTAGGATGAGGATCTAAGGCCGTTCCCGAAGCAGAATTAATCAATGGAATATCCTTTCCTGCTTTTAAAAATGCCGAGTAAACATCTGCAACCTTGTAGTTCTTACCTTCTCCCGAACCTTTAATAATTTCGGCATTCATATCCTTTATAGCCTTACCAACAGAGTCAGGTAGAATAAGCTCATAAGGATTGTATATAGTCTGTACAATTATTTCTGCTTTTGGATTCAAGGCCTTTAGTTTACTTATAATTGCTGAAAAGTCTCCGGTTTTTTTCAACTTTGTACTTCCTGTAAAAGCCTCTGCTCCCTTAGCTATATTTTCCTTAAGCTTGGTTATTCTATCCACATCAAAGAGTAAGGTCAGTACAGCAGCCTGAAGCTCAGCAGTATTGGCATTGTATATGTTCTTTCCTTTAGGAATATTATCATTAACAGAATTCAGTAGGGGAATGAAAACGTTATTTCCACCGATGGATATAGAAATAAGACCAGCACCTTTTATCTGTGCAATTGCATTTTTTTCTTCCTTAGTAACTGGATTGCTCAAGGATTTTAAAAGCATCGTACTGTCAATCCCCTCGATACCAAGGTTTACAGTCTTCATCCCCAGTGTTTTCCCCAGTCTTTCGGTAAAATTGTAGACACTGGTGCGATTTGCGCTGTCATTGTTATTAAAGCTCTCAAGACCATAGCCTGAAGTAATAGAATCACCCAAGGCAACATATGTAGTTTGCTTGGCTGGGGCGGCTTCGGTCGGAATAAGGTAAGATGTCCAGCTTAAGAGTGTAATGAATACACAGAGTAACCCTAAAAATATTTTTTTCAAAACAATCCCCCCCTGATGAAAAATAGTAAGATGTCCTGTATTACCGGTACAATAATTATAACCCTTAGCCTAATAAAACACAAATTAAAAGCCCTGAACTGATTTTTTAATTATCAATTCAGGGCTTAAATATATTTAACTGCTTACGTTTTCACTGCTGATATTTTTTACTTTATTAACATAGATATCCGTTAATTCATTTGCATACTCCTCGGAGTTTCCCTCACTAATAACTCTGCATATGGGTTTCTCAGCATCGGGAAGAATGAGTACCCATCCCTTCTCACCAAATATTTTTACACCCTCAGTAGTCTCTATCCTTTCATCGTCGCTCTCTTCAATAATTGCCCGAATCACCTTTCCTTTTGCCGACCACGGACATTTAACCTCTTTCTTCTGCATGTGGAAATCTGGAATCATATCAATCAGCTGCCCCAAGCCTATTCTGTGCTGCGCCATATA
>JAEZIV010000321.1 GCA_023436515.1 Bacillota bacterium | reverse complement strand
CCTGAGGGAATAACCTGATTTCGGAGGCGTTTATATGTTAAAAAAGGCACTTATTGTTCGTGGAGGATGGGATGGACACCAACCTGTTGAGGTATCACTGGTGTTTGAAAAGCTTCTGAAGGGTGAAGGCTTTGAAGTTGATATTGTTGAGGATTTGGATGTGTTCGCGGATTTAGATAATCTTATGGAGTACTCCTTGCTAATACCGGTATATACCATGAGTGAAATAAAGCCTGAGTATGTTGACAACATCTGTACCGCTGTTGAAAAGGGTGTGGGCATGGCAGGTTGTCACGGAGGAATGTGCGATTCCTTCAGAAATAGCACTAAGTGGCAATTTTTGACTGGTTCTCAATGGGTTGAGCATCCGGGTAATGATGGTGTCGAGTATGAGGTAAATATAATCAAATCAAGCTCAAGCCCTATAGTGGAAGGTATAAATGACTTCAAGGTAAAAACTGAGCATTACTACCTCCACCTGGACCCGGCTGTCAACGTACTGGCCACTACTGCCTTTCCTCTTGTTCCAGGACCCCATAGTGCAAACGGTCCGGTGCTGATGCCGGTTACCTATACAAAAAAATGGGGAGAAGGCAGAATATTTTATACCTCTCTTGGTCATCATGCAGACGTTTTTGATACTCCTGAGGCGAGTGAGATGATGAGACGGGGCTTCTTATGGGCAAATAAGCTTATCTAGAATAAATTCAATTAGAACTAATTACATTTTAAAGAATAGGGGAGGGGAAATATAGTATGGAAAAAGTGAAAATAGGTATACTTGGCTGTGGAAATATCAGCGGAATATATTTGCAAAATCTGACTTCGACCTTTGTAAACACAGAGGTATGGGCAATATGTGACCTCGTTGAGGAAAGAGTAAAAGAGGCTCAACAAAAATACAGCATACCCAACATTTTCACAATGGAGGAAATGCTGGCCAGTCCGGATATCAAAATAATAATAAATCTTTCAACACCACAGCATCATTTTGAAATATGCAAAAGGATACTGGAGGCAGGTAAACATGCCTATGTCGAAAAACCATTGTCCCTGGAGCTTGAGCAAGCCCTTGAACTGATAAAAATAGCCGAAAAAAATAATCTGTTACTGGGCTGTGCTCCCGACACCTTTATGGGTGCAGGGTTGCAAACCTGCAGAAAAGCTATTGACGACGGCCTTATCGGAGATGTGATCGGTGCAACTGCCTTTATGGTATGTCATGGACATGAAAGCTGGCATCCCGATCCTGAGTTCTATTATGATATTGGTGGCGGACCAATGCTGGATATGGGGCCATACTATTTGACAGCCCTTGTATCACTGATAGGACCTGCTAAAACCGTAGCTGGGATGAACGCTGTAACCTTTAAAGAGAGAACCATAACAAGCGAGAAAAAATTTGGGAAAGTTATCGATGTTAAGGTTCCAACACACGTTGCAGGAACAGTTGAGTTCCAAAATGGTGCTATTGCAACGGTTATAACAAGCTTTGACGTATGGGGAAGCACACTTCCGAGAATTGAAATATATGGGTCAAGAGGAACGCTTCTTGTACCGGACCCAAATACCTTTGGTGGAGATGTGAAAATTAAGACCTATTTCCAGGATGAATTCAAGGAAGTACCCTTAACACATATATATGCTGAAAACAGCAGAGGTTTGGGTGTGGCGGATATGGCGGATGCAATATGCAGTGGCAGGACCAATATAGCCAGCGGCGAGCTTGCCTGCCATGTGCTGGAAATAATGAAAGCCTTTCAGCTGAGTTCTGACAGTAAAAGCTTCATTGATCTCAAAACCAATTGCTCAAGGCCGGAACCTCTAAAGATAGGCTTAATAAAGGGCTATGTAAAATAAGAATATTTTAACGACTATAAAAAAGTGAGTATTAACATCGGGATTAATCCTGTATTTAGTACTCACTTTTTTTATTTGTAAGGTCAGACGAACAAATTATGTTACTTAAATTCAAGTACCTTTACCTTTTATAACATACAGTCCTAAGCTCTGAATACTATGATATGCAATATTAGTTGTAGAACCTCACCAAATGACAGTAACAGCATGATATATACAGTTTCTATATGCATTGGGATTATTTGATAAGTAAAAAATGAAGATAAACCGAGATTTATGGAGAACAAGCCAGATAAGTAATCACAACGTAAAAATAATCAATAAAACCTTGAAATTTGGGTGAAATTGAGTTAAAATAAGGTTGGAAATAACATTGCTGTTATTCTTCCTATAAATATTTCTTAGTTATTAGGTTTAAAAATCTAGTGACGTAAAATCAATTACCTTCTACAAGTATATTAAGTCCGATAACTTCCGGGGTTAATCTTTAAGAACTAAAATTTCATATAGGCGATGCTTGATTTGAAATTAGCTTTTATAGCTGGTTGATCTCAGGAGGCAAGGTGGCTTAGTGAAGTACGGCGTCGGTGAAGTAACCTTGATACTACAAGAGCGTATGCATAGAACCATCAATGACTATTGCCTTTGGTCCCTATGAATAAACCTTACATTCTTTGTTAAAATAAGAATGTAAAGCGCTGGAAGGAGGGCTACATTCCTTGAACCTGTAGTAAAAGCGGAAGGTCGAGACTTGAATATTCAGAACTTATATGGGTATCTGATTTATATACAATAAATTATTTGAAAATACGGAGGTTAAGTATTTATGTCGGTTAGAGAGTCAGATCTGCCGGGCATCGGTAGGAAATTTGAAATTGAGGTAGCCGGAGGAGACAAAATGGTTATCATTATACATGATGACGGGCAAAGGGAAATATATCATTTTTATCGTGATGATCCCGATGAGTGCGTATCGATGATAACTCTTGATGATGAGGATGCAAGGGCTGCAGCTGCAATAATTGGAGGGCTGGCCTACAGACCAAGGGCTATGGACAATGTGGATGTGGTTATAAACAATCTTGTTATTGAATGGTACAAAGTCGAAGAAGGTTATTATTGCATTGGTAAATCCATAGGTGAATTAGAAATTAGAAATAGAACAGGTGTCACAATTATTGCCGTGCTAGAGAAGAGCTGCAAGCATGTTAACCCGGGAGCTGAGCTTAAGTTTACTGTCGGTTCAACAGTTGTGATAACAGGTGAAAGAAAGGATTTAAAAGCAGTTAAAGTTTACTTGCAGCGAGGAGAAATATAGAGCGATAATTTAAGGAGGTTTAATGGAAACACTGATTTTTGAAGTTGGAGTGGCAATCGCCTTGGTTGCCATTGTGGGGTTTATAGCAAATAAGCTTAATTTTTCGGTAATACCCTTTTATATAATTATAGGAATGATTGTTGGCCCTCATGCGCCAAAAATTGGAATTATTGATTTAAGATTTATTGAAAGTTCAGTTTTTATCAACTTTATGGGCCGAATTGGAGTATTGTTCCTGTTATTTTACCTGGGACTTGAATTCTCTGTTACACGCCTCATAAAGTCAGGAAAAACCGTGTTCTCCGGTGGCTCAGTGTATATTCTTCTGAATTTTTCAGCAGGTCTGCTGTTGGGCTGGATGATGGATATGCCATTTAAGGAAATCATGGTAATATGCGGCATCATGACCAGCTCCTCTACAGCTATTGTGGCGAAGGTACTCCTTGATTTGAAGCGTACTGCCAATCCGGAGACCGAAGTAATAATGGGTATGATTATGTTTGATGATCTCTTCATAGCCATACACATATCTATACTTTCAGGGTTATTGTTAAGCGGGTCCGGTTCGGTATGGGCAGTTCTTTCAACCACATTAGTTGCACTTGTATTTATATTACTGATTATAGTACTTGGGAAAAGGTTCATTAAGTATGTTGACAAATTACTAAAAATACAATCAGCTGAGCTATTTCTCCTTGTAGTAGTGGGTATACTTTTCATTGTATCCGGGTTTTCCGAAACCCTGCACGTTGCAGAAGCTATAGGTGCGCTGCTGGTGGGCTTGGTAATGGCCGAATCAGTTCATGCAAAGAAAATAGAACATAGTATACTTCCCTTCAGAGACTTTTTCGGAGCAATGTTTTTCTTTAGTTTTGGCTTAAGTATTGACCCACTGTCATTGGGCGGAGGAGCGTTAATGGCTGCAATAGCGGCTGTGTTAACAGTAATCGCAAATGTACTTGCAGGAGCGTTTGCAGGACGCGTATCAAAGGTGTCACCTCGTGCCTCAACAAATATCGGATTTACACTATCTGCAAGAGGTGAATTATCAATAATCATGGCTAACATGGGTAAGGCTGGGGGCCTGTTACCGGTACTGCAGTCGTTTGTTGTTGTATATGTGCTGATATTAGCCATATTATCACCCATAATGGCAAAGGAATCAAAAAAGATATATGGTGCAGTTAATTGGTTGGGTAAAAAAATGTCCCGAAAGAGAGATAACCCCCAAGCATAAGAAAAATGTATGCATCAGGAGGTGAGTATCATTAGCAAAATAAATATACTTGCTTTTATAATGATAAAATATGTTTTTTTATTTGTAGGTTCCTTTATGACCGCTATCGGTATAGAAGTTTTCTTCAAGGCTCATAATCTTGTTGCCGGTGGTGTTATGGGTATTTCGGTTATATTGAGTTATTTGATTGAAATTCCGTTGGGAATACTAATAATATTTTTAAATTTCCCCATTGTAGTAAATGAATACTTACAACATAGAAAAATAAAGGTTTTACCGATTTTGTTTGTAATAGCAGCCTTTATATTCTGGGTATCGGTAATAAACACTGATAATTGGAGAAGTCATAATATTCTGCAGTCTGCTGTTTTCGGAGGTATTAGTCTTGGCATAGGCTCAGGCATTATTCTGAGATATGGCGGCCTGTTGGATGGAATTGAACATAAACGTGTGGAGGCTAAAAACCAACTGAACAATCACACAAGTAGTTTTTTCATATTACTGAACATACTGATTCTGGTTTCGTCTGGCTTTTTATTGGGATGGGAAAGTGCGTTATTCTCGATGGTAGCATATTTACTGTTCTTTTATGTAATAGACCTGACAATGAAAACTCTTAACCGTTCAGAGAGGGTTTTTAGATGATTTAAAGCCTTAATCTCATAAAATTCTTCAAATAAATTTTTATTAGGATATAATATATTCTATAACATATATTTTAAGGAGAATTAATGATTAAGAATAATACAATAGATGTGATAAAGAAGCATAATCTGAGACTGACAAAATCCCTGGGACAGAATTTCCTTAACGATGATGGTGTAGTTAAGAAAATTGTTGATGCAGCTGATATTGATGCTCAGACTATGGTAATAGAAGTTGGCCCCGGTATTGGAAGTATGACAAGGGAATTGGCGAAGCGGGCTGCCGGTGTTGTGGCTATAGAGATAGATAAGCACCTTATCCCCGCCCTTAACGATAATCTGAGTGAATATACAAATATAGACATTATAAATCAGGATGTCATGAAAGCAGATATCGATTCAATAATCTCGGAGTATAAGGAAAAGTACAACGCCAGCTCGGTTAAGGTAGTGGCAAATCTGCCCTACTATATAACTACTCCTATCATAATGAGATTTCTTGAAGAAATCATTGGTATCGATGCGATGGTTTTTATGGTACAGAAAGAAGTGGCTCAAAGGATGGTTTCAGGTCCCGGAACAAAAGAGTATGGTGCCTTATCGGTGGCAGTACAGTTTTATTCAAAGCCCGCAATCATATTTGATGTTCCACCCCATTGCTTTATACCTCAACCGGAGGTTCATTCCACAATAATCAGACTGGACATATTGAAGGAACCGTCGGTAAAGGTGGATAACAAGGACAATTATTTCAAAGTAGTCAAGGCCTCCTTCGGTCAGCGCAGAAAGACCCTTGTCAACGGTCTGGCCAATGCAGGCTTTCTGAGGAAGGATAAAGAAGAACTTAAGCAGATACTTCTAGCCATGGGATTAAAGGAAAACGTCAGAGGAGAAGTATTGTCGGTACAGCAGTTCGGTGAACTGTCAAACCTTCTGTTTAAATAAGAAAAACCAATTATGTACACAAAATAGTAAGCTCCCCTTGTGGAAGACGGTAAAAATAGCAAACTGTTTCCATAAGGGGAGCTTATAATTTAAAACATAATTGGTTTTTTTATGTATCAGGGGTAGAATTTACGTAACAATCTTATTATTTTGTTACATTGACAGTACACGTAACATTATACACTATAATTTTCTCTATTACCACTGTGATTTTACTAAATTCGACGACAAATGTCAAAATTGGACTAATGAATAAAGTTCATCCTTTTGATCCTGGTTTATTCCAATATATCTTAAGGTGATGCCTTGGGAACTGTGGTTAAAGGTATCCATTATAAGACCAACATTGTATTTTGACATGTTATACGTCCAGTAACCCCAGGTCTTTCTCAGACTGTGTGTTCCAAAATTTTCAACATTACAAAAGACTGCAGCTTCCTTAAGAACCCTATAAGCTTGAACTCTTCCGATATATCCGCCCTTTTGACTTGCAAACAAGTAATCCTCGTATTTCAAGTGTGTTATTCTCAAATATTTGTTAATATTCTTCCGGAGAGAATCATTAAGCTTTATTTTCTTCTCCTTCCCGGTCTTTTTTTCCTTTAGAATAAAATACTCTCTGTATTCACCTTTTTCGCTCAAAATATCCTTCAACTTAATTGAGATAACATCAC
>JAEZIV010000275.1 GCA_023436515.1 Bacillota bacterium | reverse complement strand
AAGATTGTTCCTCAGGATAATAGAAGTGAAGAGCATATAGATATGATTGGATAACTGTCTGACTTCGACCTACCAATGTCGGATTGGAGATGTATGACAAAAACAAAACTTCTGGTATTAACCGCGCTACTTTTCGCTGTAGCACTTGTACTATCAATAGTGGAAAACTCACTGCCCTCCATAAGCTTTTTTATACCTGTTCCGGGCGTAAAGCTGGGGCTTTCAAATATAGCGGTAATGTATGCTTTGTTCTTTCTTAATAAAAAGCCTGCATTTGCCATAGCCGTATTAAAGGGTCTTTTTGTGGCTATGACCAGAGGACCCATTGCCGGCCTGTTAAGCTTTAGCGGAGGAGTGCTGTCAGTTATTGTGATGTCACTGCTTATGTACTTGTTTAGAAACAAGATATCCTACCTTGCACTGAGTATTTTTGGTTCCATAACTCATAATGTGGGTCAGTTTATTGTAATATCACTTATTTACACAAACATGTATCTATGGGCATATCTGCCCGTACTGCTGATTTCGGGAGTCATTGCCGGAATAGCTACCTCAATTCTTTTACGATTTATTTTACCGGCCTTTAACAGACTGGTAATTAATAAATAAATACAATAACAAAATTTTGTTTGGAGGAACTACTATGAAAAAGAAATTATTATCACTGGTACTTGTTCTAGCTTTAGCTATTACCTTGGTAGCAGGATGCGGCTCAAATGAAAAGGCTGAGGTTAAAACAGGGCTTGCAGTTATCTCATCAATTGCAAAATCTGCAGATGCCGGCGAAAAAGACGGGCTTGCTCAGGTTGATTCAGTTGCAGTTGCTGTTACTGTAGACAAGGATGGCAAGATAGTTAAGTGTGAAATTGATACGGCACAAACTAAAATTAACTTCTCAAAGGATGGAAAAATACTGTCTGATCTCAAGGCAGAAATAAAGTCAAAGCAGGAACTGGGTTCAGAATATGGAATGATCAAGGGTTCAAAAATCGGCAAGGAATGGAATGAGCAGGCTAATGCCTTTGCTAAGTATGTAATAGGAAAGACTGTTGCAGAAGTAAAGGGCATTGCTGTAAACCAGGAGGGTGTAACAACTGATACTGAGCTGGCATCCTCAGTAACAATACATATAACTGACTATGTTGCTGCAATAGAAAAAGCTGTTGCCAATGCAAAGGAGCTTGGAGCAAAGGCAAGTGACAAGTTGGGTCTTGCATTAATAACAAGCATTGCAAATTCAGCTGATGTCGGTGAAAAAGACGGTCTGGCTCAGGCATATACCAACTACACTGCTACTACCTTTGATGAGTCAGGTAAAGTAACAAGCAGTATAATAGATGCGTCACAATCAAATGTAAATTTCACAAAGGAAGGTAAAATTACTACCGATCTGAAGGCTCCTCTAAAAACAAAGAATGAGCTGGGAGAAGGCTATGGAATGAAAAAGGCTTCAAAGATAGGTAAGGAATGGTTTGAACAGGCTGAAGCCTTTGCTAAGTTTGCTACAGGCAAGACAGTTGATCAGGTTAAGGGTATTGCAGTAAATGAAGAAGGTCTGACTACTGAGGCTGAATTAACTTCTTCTGTTACAGTTCATGTTACCGACTTCATAGCTCTGGTTGAAAAGGCATCAAAAACAGCTAAGTAGTCATAAAAAACAATAAGTTGTAAAACATAATAATTCGGTATATGATGGGATTATATTGTTACAAAATAAAAAAATACTTATTATTCTTGAGAGGTAGTTATTTGACTACCTCTCAAGCCATATAGAGGTGAGAAGTTGTTTAAAAGGATTATTGCAATTATACTGCTGGCTGTCACCATGATTAGTCTTACATCCTGTGGTAAACCTGAAAAAAAACGCTATGAAGCGGAATTTCTTGAGCTTTTTGATACTGTTACACAGATAGTGGCGTACTCTGAAAGCAAAGAGGAGTTTACAAAACAATCTCAGATGATTTATGACGCCCTTAAGGAGTATCACCAACTGTATAATATATACAACGACTATCCGGGGATAAATAATATTAAGACCATAAATGATAATGCCGGAAAGAAGGCTGTAAAGGTTGACAGGAAGATCATTGACCTGCTTTTGTTTGCTAAGGAATGGTATCAGAAAACAGAGGGTGATTTAAACGTGGCCTTAGGAGCTGTTCTTAAAATATGGCATAACCACAGGGAGGAAGCTAATGAGGATGAAGAAAATGCGACCCTTCCTGATATAGAGGAGCTTAGGGAGGCTAGCAAACATACTGACATCAATAAGGTTATAATAGATGAGGTTAACTCGACGGTATATTTGGAGGACCCTAAAATGAGCCTGGATGTAGGAGGCGTCGGAAAAGGGTATGCTACAGAGCAGGTTTGTCTTTATGCTCAAAAGAACGGCTTTACCTCAGGATTAATAAGCGTAGGTGGGAATGTCAGAGCTCTGGGAAGTAAGGGAACAAAAGAGGAGTTTTGGAATGTGGGTGTTCAGAATCCAGATAAGGAGAGTGAGCAAAAAACTCTTGGAATAGTTTATATAAAGGATATGTCACTGGTTTCCAGCGGCATATATGAAAGATATTATACTGTAAATGGTAAGAGGTATCATCACCTTATTGACCCTAACACCTTGTTTCCTGCTGAAAACTGCTCCCAGGTAACAATACTGACAAAGGACTCGGGAGTGGCTGATGCCTCAGCAAAAGCGGCCTTTATAATGCCCTTTGCTCAGGCTCTCGAATATATAAATGCATTGCCTGATGTGGAGGCAATGTGGGTATTTCAGGATGGAAGCATTAAATACAGTAAGGGCTTTGAGGCATATCTGAATAAGAAATAGTCTTGATATTGAACCTGTTATGGTAAACCTGCATATATTATAGGGGATGCTGTGCCTAGCAGCCTCCTTAGATATAACAGGAAAGAGTGATTTTATTGAGAATTCATGTAGTCCGACAGGGTGAAAGCATCTATACGATAGCTCGACAGTACAAAGTTTCTTGGCAAAAAATTATATCTGACAATGAGCTCAAATATCCTGAGCAGCTGGTCATAGGGCAGACCTTGGTCATACTTGAGGGGACACGCAGGCATGTGGTGACTCCGGGGCAGTCTGTTTACTCCATCGCCGCTATGTATAAAATCAGTGTAAATGAATTGCTTCATGCAAATCCACAAATCACAACCCCATCCCTAATAGCTGCAGGCAGTACAATAATAATACCAGAAAGAAAAATTGATTTTGGTGATATTGAGGTAAATGGCTATGCATTTCCCAATATAAACCGGGAGGTTCTGGGAAAAACTCTTCCCAACCTTACCTACCTAAGCATATTCAGTTATCAGGTACGAGCAGACGGAAGTCTTAAAACCATTGACGATGATCCACTGATTCAAGCCGCACGGACTGCCGGGGTTGCTCCTTTGATGGTAATAACAAATCTTGGAGAAACAGGAGGCTTTAATAGCGATATAGCCCATGCTGTGCTTACAGGGCAGGAAGCTCAAGACAAATTGGTAAACAATGAAATAAGAACCTTGAGAGAGAAAAACTACTTTGGTTTGGACATAGATTTTGAGTACGTTTATCCCTATGACAGAGAAAGCTACAATAACTTTCTCAGAAGAATGGTTAACACCTTACGGCCCCTGGGCTACACAGTCACAACCGCATTGGCTCCCAAGACCTCTGCCGGTCAGGTGGGAAAGCTTTATGAAGCACATGACTACCCTGTTCATGGAGCACTTGCCGATCACGTTATAATCATGACCTATGAGTGGGGCTTTACCTATAGTACTCCTATGGCGGTTTCTCCCATACCCGGCATCAGAAGAGTACTTAACTATGCAGTCACTGCCATCCCCAGAGAGAAAATATTCATGGGTGTATCAAACTATGGTTACGACTGGACGCTTCCGTATCAACCGGGTACTGCTGCCAGAACAGTCACGAATACAGGAGCTGTGGACTTAGCTCGTAGAAAGGGTGCTATTATACAATACGATGAGGTTTCTCAGGCTCCGTTCTTTTATTATTATGATCAAGGAAAACAGCATGTTGTATGGTTTGAGGATGCGAGAAGCGTTCTGGCAAAGTTTAGGCTTGCCAATGAATTCCGGCTGGGCGGGCTGAGCTATTGGACAATTATGAGCTACTTCCCTCAGAACTGGTTGGTTTTAAGTAACGTATTCAATGTAAGGAAGGTGCTTTAAATCATATATATTCCATTTTTTTATACTTATTGACATTAGTTTATGCATGTGTTATTGTCTGCTTTGAATAGTTTTTATTATTCAAAAATAGTGTGGAAGCCCATGGAAGTTTAGGGGCTATTGGTTGATTATCGCCGTAAGTATATTCTTGCGACGATAGGAGCTTTTATTTGAATAGAAAGGGAACAAAATGAACAAAGCAGAAGTTTTAGGTAGATGGACAAAAGAGAAATCCGAAGAACTCTATGGCATTAAAAATTGGGGTAACGGATATTTTTCTATTTCAGATAGTGGAGAGGTTCTTATAAACCCATATAAGGATAACGAAGCGGCTGCTGTCAGCCTTATGGATATCATTTCCGGTGTTCGTGAGCGTGGTCTGGATATGCCTGTATTATTGCGTTTTGAGAACCTGCTGGATTCGCAGATTTCATTTTTGAATAACTCTTTCAATGATGCAATAAGCAAGCTCAATTACAAGGGCGCTTACAGAGGCGTTTACCCAATAAAGGTAAACCAACAGCAGCAGGTGGTTGAGGAAGTGACTAGATTCGGACAGCGGTATCACCATGGGCTTGAGGTAGGAAGTAAGGCTGAATTGGTGGCAGCTTTATCAGTAATGAAGGATAAGGAAGCCTGCCTCATATGTAACGGCTACAAGGATGAGGAGTTTATTGACTTGGGACTGTATGCTGTGAAAATGGGCTTTAAGTGCTTCTTTGTTATAGAGATACCCGGTGAGCTTGATATTGTATTGGAGAGATCAAAAGCCTTAGGCATAAAGCCTAATATAGGTATAAGGATAAAGC
>JAEZIV010000240.1 GCA_023436515.1 Bacillota bacterium | reverse complement strand
AAGATTTACACAGAAGATAAGAGAGCCAGCAACCCTCTGCTGACTCTCTGTGCTTACTTATATAGCCGTACCAAAGGCTACCTTAGGCAGCCATGCACTTGCAAGAAATAACGGATATTTGGTTACCTCCTTACAAAAACCCGTACGCAACTGCTCTGACTCTGTGGTGATGATACTCCTCCATATTAGGAATCATCTGATGCATGTAGACAACTGAAAAGCCTTCGCTAGGATCTATGGCCACATATGTTCCGGAAAACCCGGTCCAGCCGAATTCTCCAACTGAGCCGTTATAGTTTCCTGCTGCAGGATTCATCATGGTTCTTACTCCTAAACCATAGCCATACCCTGACAAATAGGAATATTGATAATCCTTAAGCTGTGCCTCATTAAGCTGATTTGCCCTCAGGAGGTCAATAGTCTTCCTCCCCATGATTCTTTCACCATTGAGACTTCCACCGTTTGCCAGCATTTGTGAAAACTTCAGGTAATCCTTAACAGTAGAGTATAGTCCTGCTCCCCCCAATTCTAAAATTGAATCAGGTTGGAAGTTTTCGTCCAGCATAGCCGGTATCTTGTTCATTGTACCATCCTCACCCTTATTATAATAGGAGGCCATTCTCTCTTCGATACCATCCTTGAAGCGATAGCCTGTATCCTTCATTCCCAGGGGGTCAAATAATTCGTCCTGCAAGAATTGACCAACAGTCTTTCCGGATACCTCCTGAATAAGGGCGGCAACAATTTCATGTCCATATCCGTACAACCATCTTGTCCCGGGATCAAAAGCCACCGGAACACTTCCCATTGCTTTTACCTCTGTGACAATATCATATTTCCCATGCTTCATTTTTAGCTCTTCGGTTACCTTTTTCATTTCTCTCACTGTAGGTGAGTCTCCGAAAAGGTAAGGCAAGCCAACAGACATGGTAAAGGCATCCTTTACCAGCATGGGGCTTTTAGCCTTTCTGGTGCTGACACTTCCGTCATGACCTGTAACAAACACCTGAGTATCCTTGTATTCAGGAAAATACTCATAAACAGGCTCATTGAGAAGGAATTTTCCTCTTTCAAACAGCATTAGAGCCGCTGTACAGACCACAACCTTTGTCATGGAAAAAAGACGATAAACGGTGTCCTCGGTAATGGGCTTTTTGTCTTCAATGTCTGCATACCCATAATACCCCTCGTATAGAGTTTTCCCATCCTTGGCAACAGCACAACCGCAGCCTGCAGGCCCAGTCTTAACAAATTGATTCAACAGTGCAGATAAATCATCAAATCTGGCCATATATAACCCCCCTATCTTATTATTTATTTAAATACCCCTCCGACCCTAACCTTTTGTCCGCCGAGAGAGGAATTTTGACTATAGATACTAATGTGATACAAACAATTATACTTCTGCCGTAAACGGTGAGGCAGGCAAGCCCTCAAGGTTATAAAGGTTTGCTCCCTGGGGGTTGTCAGCCCAGGCATACCTTACATATGCGGGGTCAGATATGCTGTCAAGCCGGACTGTCACGCAGTTATCTTCAATTATGGCCTCCGCTCCAATAAACTTTTTATCCTTCCCTGCTATTTCAAAGCACTCCAGCTTATTTCCACCCTTAGTAACCAAGCCGCTGCCTATATCGCTGAAGGTTACTACAAGCTTATCACCCACTATGCTTGCGCCTTTAAATGAAGGACCCGAGGACACCACCTGAGTTTCTCCATATGCAAGCTTTTGAGCAGCAAGTGCAAGGCGGACTCCCACCTCCTTTTTCTTTAAGGGGTGGACATCATTCCATTCACCTACATCAATTGTAACAGCCATTGCTGTATTATTTACCGATAGTGTCCTCCGCTGCTGCTCCCTCAATTCTGACCAATTACCTGCAGACGGAGCATAAGACTCCTCATAGTTGGGAAGCTGAACGAAGAGGAAGGGAAAATCCCCTTGAGCCCAGTTTTTTCTCCAATCGGTAATCAGCGCTGTTAAAAGACTGTTATAGGTTTTAGGATTTTGAGCATTCGTTTCCCCCTGGTACCAAAGGGCTCCTTTTATTGCATAATTCGTAACAGGGGCAAGCATGGCATTATATAAGCCGGTGGGCTGCCACATTACAGCCACTTGTGCTGCCATGGGCTCACTTTGGGCTCCGAGCATATACCGCCACTCACCACTTAAGTCCATTGTCCGGTCTCCGATGTTCAGACAATAGGGCTTGCCCTTGTAAAAGCCTCCTCGTCCGGAGGGAGTCACCACTCTTACAACTATGCAATTAATCCCTTCCTTAATAACTCCTTCAGGTATCTCGTATTTTCTTGGAATATACTGCATTGGCAGACTTCCAACCCTTATACCATTTATGTATATAGTATCTTCCTCAATTACATTGCCGAACAGCAATTGAGCAGGCTTCCCTGCAAGATATGATGGAACCTTAAACTCTTTTCTAATCCAAACTGAGCCTTGAATGTTTCCCAGTCCCTCATCCTCCCAATAGGAAGGTACTTTGACCGATGGCCAAGCTGAAGCGTCATAATTGCTATCATAAAAGGCCTGTCCCCCGGCAGCAAAGCCAATATCAATAGTATCGATATTCTTATGCCAGTTCTCATAGGTTTTTTGATTACTTTCAAGCACTGCGGCCACATAATCTTTATCCTTCATCTTTTTCAAGGCTTCAAGGCTCTCAGGGAAATTTGAAATAGCTTCCTCACTCATCCAGGCTTCGGCCGGAGATCCTCCAAGACTTGCATTTATAAGTCCAACGGGGATTTTATATTCCTCGTAGAGCTTAGCTGCAAAGAAATATCCAACTGCAGTAAAGTTTGAAATACTCTGAGAATTAACTGCTTCCCAACTACCTCCATCAAGGTCTGTCTTGCTCTCTTCAAATTCATATTTTACCGGAACGAGAAATTGTCTAATAAAGCTATTCCCGGGCTTAGTAAATTCCTCCGGATATACCTCTCTAACAATCTCCATTTTCATCTCCATATTGGATTGGCCTGAACACAGCCAAACCTCACCAAGAAGAATATCCTTCACAGTAATTTTGCTTTCAGCGTCATCGGTATAGATAACCATG
This sequence comes from Bacillota bacterium, assembly GCA_023436515.1. GTDB lineage: Bacteria > Bacillota > Clostridia > Acetivibrionales > DSM-1351 > Ruminiclostridium. Next base: position 458 of record JAEZIV010000240.1, on the reverse strand, counting down.
TCATAAGGACCGGGCTCTGCACCGGTTGTAATTTTTACATACCACAAGCCCTCATCATCTACTCCTGTGCTATAGGAGCTGCCTGCAAATTTTATATTGATAATCTCTCCAGGAGCACCCCAACCCCATAGCTTTACATTGGCATTCCTTTGTAACACCATACCATCACTGATTACTCGGGGCAATTTGATTTTTGATTTAATATGAGTCATAAATACTTGCTCTCCTTATGGAACTATATAAGTATTTGTTGCATTATATAAACATAACTTAAGTTGAGGTTAAAGTGCCATCTAAGTTACTTTAAGCAATGACTTTAACGGTTATTGAATAAAAGTATTATGCATATGTTTCGTATATACGGTTTCTCTTGGACCTTTCATCCGTAGTAAGCTTTTGTGCGTCTGCAATTTCGTAACCGCCGAAGGTATCAAACAGCCTTGCCGACGGGTCAACCT
>JAEZIV010000190.1 GCA_023436515.1 Bacillota bacterium | reverse complement strand
ATATCATAGCCAACTATATTGTTGTCTTCATCTCTGAAACCCATAGGAGGAAAGCTATCATCTAAGCCTAAAACAAGCTCACCCTTTTCCTTTACCTTGTCCCAAGACAAATCTTGAGCAGCTGCGTTGATATCAGTTGGTGAGCTCAATGCTGTTGTGCTAGATGCTGCAGCTGACGACTCAGAAGCTTTTGATGCTGAACCATTGTTTACTCCGCAGCCTGCAAAAGAAAATGCTGCTGCCATTACAAAAGCTAAAACCTTTACTAACGATTTCTTTTTCATTTTTTTCCATCCCTTCACAATTAACCAAAATCCATCTGGTTATAATAATTATTCTTTACCCTTACCATGCATAGGCAAGATGCTCTCTCTATTTTGGGAAAGCAATTTTACATAATTCATTGTCTCCCATATGGTATTTTACTGCATAACTTTAATAAAGTAAATCATTAATTTATTGAAAAATATTACAGCTTACTTTTTACATTTATCAAGGATATGTTTGGACTTGACAGCATAAAGTTTATTATGGCTATTAACATACTTATTATTTGGAAGGGTGAACCAGAATTGTACAAAATCCTAAAACTAAAAAAAACATATAGAATAATAATTGCTTTTGTATTAATAATTTCCATATTGTCAGCTTCTATTTTTATAATTTTTAAAGACGAAAGCCAGGCCATATCCGTTGGCACAGACTCAACAGGACAAAAAAAATATATAAAATGGGTGGAATTCAACGCCTGCTATGATGCGATGGAGAAGGCCTTGACTCTGGATGTAAAGTCACAAATCAAGGAAGTGAAGCTTGATTGGGTACAATTGCTGGCTTATCTGGCCACCAAATATGGCGGAAACTTTAAAAAGTATAAATCCAAGGATATGGATGAGCTTGTTACTAAGCTGAACAATGGTCAAACCATTGAGGAGCTCACAGCAAATATGAAGTATTATAGTTACTATTATGAAGCCTATAATGCAATACTCGGAAACTTTGTCGGAGAATACGAAGTACAGGTGAAGGACCCAGAAAATGAAGGCAGCCTGAAATGGGAGAAGAAGTATGGTCTAAAGGTGTTTTCTCCAATTGCCAAAGGTTACAGCTTCAGTCACTATGACGATTTTGGAAGTGGACGTAGCTTCGGTTATGCAAGAAAGCATTTGGGTAATGATCTTATGGGGTCCATCGGAACCCCCATTGTAGCTGTTGAATCGGGCATCGTCGAGGTTATGGGCTGGAATATGTACGGTGGGTGGAGAATCGGCATCAGAAGCCTTGATCAGAAAAGATATTACTATTATGCTCATCTCCGAAAGGATAGACCCTTCCACGCTGACATGTATGAGGGAAAGGTAGTAAAAGCCGGCGATGTAATCGGGTATCTTGGGATGACCGGGTACAGTACCAGAGAAAACGTTAACAATATAACTACTCCTCACCTGCATTTCGGTATGCAAATTATTTTTGACGAATCTCAGAAGGAATGTGTTAATGAACTGTGGATAAATGTCTATGAAATAGTTAACCTCCTGCAGAAGAACCGTTCCTCGGTTGTTAAGGATGAGGAGACACGTGATTTTTACAGGGTCTATGACATCATGGATGGCAACAGCGGTTATGATTTTTAATCAAAACTAACAACCAATTAGTGAGGAGTATTAACAAAAATCACATTGGCTATTCGAGGTGCTTATGAGTTTTAAAAACTTAAAAAACATAAAGTATATATCCCTGGTGCTGATGATCTTCTTTATTCTAAGCTTGTTCAGTGTCATAACACTATCAGTAACTACAAATGTTTTTGGCAATGTTCAGGGTGGAGAAATTACCGAAGATGGCATAGCAGTTCCCATTGTCATGTACCACAGCCTTATGAAGCATTCAAAGTCGCTGGGGGCTTACGTTATAACTCCAACAGAATTTGAAAATGACCTGAAATATCTAAAGGAGCATAATTATACTGCCATAAATATGACTGAACTGATAAACTACGTATACAACGACGGTGACATTCCCCTTAGGCCTGTAATAATAACCTTTGATGACGGTAATTTCAATAACTATATTTACGGTCAACCCCTTCTCCAAAAGTATGGAATGAAAGCAGTAATATCTGTTGTGGGGTCATATTCCGAACGCTTTTCGACACCTCCCCTTCCTACAAGCGACCCCTACTATGCTTATGCCTCCTGGGATCAGATCAAGGTCATGGGTGAATCGGGGTACTTCGAAATCCAAAATCACACCTACAACCTGCACAGCACCGGTAAACGTAACGGTGCAAAGCGCAGATCGGGGGAATCCCTTGAAGCCTACAGAAATCTTCTCATTAGTGACTTAAGCAAGCTCCAGAACAAGCTTGCAGAAACAACGGGAATTACGCCTAACACCTTCACATATCCCTTTGGTGCAGTAAGCAAGGAATCTAAGGAGATATTGAAAGAGCTTGGTTTTAAGGCCTCACTCTCCTGTAATGAGGGAGTTAGCCTTGTTAATAAGTACCAATCTGATACATTATTCGGGCTGAGACGTAAAAATCGGCCCCACGGTGTTTCCTCAGAACGCTTCTTTAAAAATTTTTGCCCCTGATAGTGCTTTTTCTTATGCTTGGTGTATAATATATAGGTCTGCAAATTGATGACCAGGTTTAGGAATAGAAATGCATTAATACCAAACCGGAGTGTTTGCAGAAAAAAAACAACCGGGAGAAAAGCTATGAGCATATTTGAAGCGTTGATGCTGCTGTGCTTCGGTGCAGCGTGGCCTGTGCAGATCTACAAGTCCTATACCTCCAGGAGTACAAAGGGTAAAAGTGTAACCTTTCTTTTTATCGTAATCATTGGTTACCTTTCAGGAATAACTCATAAATTGATATACAGCAGAGATATAGTTATGGTTCTGTATATTGTTAACCTTATTATGGTATCCACCGATATTATTTTGTTCTATAGAAACAGAGCCCTTGAGAAATCAGCTGCAATAAATGGATAAGAGCTTCTTATCCGAGCCTCTTTTACATACTTTTGTATTCCACTAAAAGCTATTTACCGGTAATGTGCCGATAAGTAGCTTTTTTATGGAGAAAAAATAATACCGAACACAATTGAATATGAGACTTCTCCATATTGACAACATATACCTATATATGTTTTAATTAAACATATATAATTACTATGATATATATTCCTATTCTATTTTATTGCTTTGCATATGGAAAAGACATAACTTGTCAACAATTAATTATATAGCTTTATAAGTGGAGGTTTTAACTATGAGAATTTCATCCAAGGGGCGCTACGGACTTGCAGCCATGATAGGAGTTGCACAGCTCGGAAGTACCGGGGAATTTGTAACAGTAATAAGCATTGCAGAAAAACTGGGAATTTCAAAAATATACCTTGAACAGGTTTTTTCATTACTCAAAAGATCCAAGCTGGTAAACTCGGTAAAGGGCTCTCAAGGGGGCTACCAGCTATCAAAGCCTGCCGATAGGATTACTGCACTTGAGATACTTCAGGCTGTTGAAATCAGTCTTTTTGAACAGACAGAAAAATCAGTCTCCGAACAGGTAGCTGAAGTAGAAAACACATTAAGGACTCTGATCTGGGATAGACTGGATAATTCTCTTGCAAAGGTACTTCAGGAGGTTACACTGGCAGATTTGGTAACAGAAGCCGAAAAGAATAAAAGCGGAGAAAACTTTATGTTTTATATTTAAGCAGGATAAACAATATGCATCTTTTTAGCAGGATGCAGTAAAACGGGAGATAACCCATTTTACCACATAACTAGAGCTACTGTGATAACAGTAGCTTTTTTACTATAGTTATTCAGCCAAGGCCTGCTCCATGTCATCAATAAGGTCCTTTATATTCTCTATCCCAACAGACAGTCTTAGCAATCTGTCATTAACCCCCAGCCTGTTACGTATGTCCTCGGGCACAGCAGCATGAGTTTGTAGCATGGGGTAGGTAATTAGGCTTTCAACTCCTCCCAGACTTTCGGCAAACAATATAACCTTAAGCCTTCCGAGTACCCTTTCAACCAATTTGGCTGCTGCAACCTCAAAAGAAATCATTGCACCGAAGCCCGAAGCCTGCCTCCGGGATATCTCATAACCTTCATGTTCGGGCAGTCCCACATAGTAGACCTTCCTTACATTTTTATTGGTCTTTAACCAAGTAGCAAGCTCCAGCGCGTTTTGCTGCTGTCTGTCAAGTCTGACCCCAAGGGTTTTTATGCCTCGGAGCAAGAGCCAGCTGTCAAAGGGCGACAGTACAGCTCCTTCAGATTTCTGAATCAATTTAAGTCTCTCAGCCTGCTTTTCATCATTTAAAACAACAAAGCCGGCGAGAGTATCATTATGTCCACCAAGATATTTTGTTCCGCTATGTACGACAATATCTGCACCTAATTCCAG
>JAEZIV010000457.1 GCA_023436515.1 Bacillota bacterium | reverse complement strand
CCTGAACATTAGCAGGCCACACCGCCTTATCAGAAAAGGCTATTACTTCACCAAAAAGTTCACCAGCCTGTAGTACACCCATCATTATCCTGTTGCCTCCGGCATTTTCCTTTGAAATAATTGCGCTGCCTTCAACAAGAATACCAAGCCCATGATACTTATCTCCCGCAATCACAATAAAATCTCCCTTTTTATAATTATGAAGTTTTGGAGAAAAGCATTCCAGCATTGATTTAAGCTGAAACTTATCAAAACCTTCAAACAACTCACCTTTCAGAAGTGCATCTGATAGGCTTTCATATTTACTCATAGCGCTCTTCCTCTCTGTACTTACTAATTTTGACCTGTCTATAAATCAAAATGTTTTATTGATGTAACCATCTAAACATGAATATTTTGTATCCCAGGATACCGATTTAATTATTATTATACCTTATAATTTTCTCATAGGCTTTAAAACATTATCAGAAAAACAGACCTTAATTATGAAGCAATAGAGTTTAAGTATAGGAACCGGAATTGTTAGAATTGAACATAAAGTTTTAAAGGGAATTGGAGCACAATGGCTCAAAGGGTGGTTAGCTTGAAAAATACAATCGGTAGGTCAACGAGCTTTTCACGCAGCAATATTTATGCACGCGCTATGCGCGTAGATGGGAGTCTACTATGAAAAGGAATATTATTAAGATTGATGAAGAAAAATGTAACGGCTGCGGACTTTGTGTAAATGCATGCCACGAAGGTGCTCTTGTAATTGAAAACGGAAAAGCAAAGCTAATATCTGACAGCTATTGCGACGGACTCGGCAATTGCCTGCCGGAATGTCCCACAAATGCAATAACCATTGAGGAACGAGAAGCTGATGCCTTTGATGAGGAACTTGTAAAAAAGAACATGGAGAAGAAGGCTACGGAGGCTGTACCACCTAGCACTCATGCCACAGTGCCTCCTGCCCGCCCCCTGCATGGTGGCTGTCCAGGCTCTAGAGCAATAGCTATAAAAAGAAATTCCGGAAGTGTTACTGAAGTTCAAGGAACTGCCCAGACAATTTCTTCTGAGCTTATGCAATGGCCCTGCCAGATAAAACTGGTACCTGTCAATGCCCCATACTTTGATGACTGCGATCTACTCATCGCAGCCGATTGTACAGCTTTTGCCTATGCCAATATTCATAAGGATTTCATGAGAAACAGAATTACCTTAATCGGCTGCCCGAAGCTTGATGAAGGGGATTACTCGGAAAAGCTGACCGCTATACTGACAAACAATAATATTAATAGTGTTAAAGTGCTACGAATGGAAGTTCCCTGCTGTGGGGGAATAGTAAGTGCCGTAAAAACTGCACTTATCCAATCGGGTAAAATGATTCCCTGGAGTATTGTGGTAGTCGGAACTGATGGAGAAATCAGACAAAGTTCATAACTATATTTAAAATACAATTGGAATAAATTATAATAGATCTGTGGGCTAAAAAGCTTGCAGGTCTTTTTTCTTATTTCCTGCAGTTGTATCAGCTTATAATTTAAACAGGATTATACTACCTTGCGAATGGAGATGTGAAGTACATGACTATAGGAATTATTGGAGCGATGGAGCAGGAAATAAAATTATTATCGGAAAGTATGCTTATTAATGAAACAATAAGCATTGGCATGAGGGATTACTATCTGGGTAAACTTTTCGACAAGGAGGTTGTCCTTGTTTATTCGAAGTGCGGCAAGGTTGCTGCTGCTTCAGCAGTGACAACACTGATTCAAACCTTCAAGGTTGATTTGGTCTTATTTACAGGTGTTGCAGGAGGAGCGGACAGTTCCCTGGAAATCGGTGACATAGTTATAGCAGATAGACTTGTTCAGCACGATATGGATGCCAGCTTACTCCCCGGATGCAGAAAGTATGAGATCCCCCTTCTAGGTGTTGATTTCTTCAAGGCTGACAGTAAGCTTGTTGAATTAGGGATAAAATCAGCAAAGCACTATATATCACAATCCATGCCAGGGGATGTATCACAAGCAGAGCTTGCTCAATTTGGCATTAATATCCCAAAGGTTATAGCCGGCACTGTTGCAAGCGGGGATCAGTTCATAGCTGACAGCATGAAGGTCCGAAGTCTCTGCCTGGATATTCCTGATCTTAAGTGCCTGGAAATGGAGGGTGCAGCAGTTGCCCAGGTATGCTTCGAAAACAACGTGGATTACATTGTTTTCAGGGTAATATCGGATAAGGCAGATGAGCATGCAAGCATAAACTTCCCTCTCTTTATTGAGGCGGCGGCCAGCAAGTTTACTCGTGGAATTGTCCGGCAGTTTATATCCGAGATTTAATCGCTGTTTATATCATATTTAGATAAGTTAGCACCTGATAGCCATATAATCGGCTATTGGGTGCTTTTTATTTTAGTGGACATTGTTAGCTTATTTACATAATCCTATAAAAATGTAACATTAGTAAAATCCCTATAATATACTGCTATTAGAGCAAATTGAATTTCATTATATTTATAGGTGATAGAAATGCCATACACAGATAGAGAATTATTTGCCAGAATATTACAATGTGAGGCTGAGGGAGAAGGTGACACCGGAATGAAGGGTGTGGCAACTGTTATTATGAATAGGACAACAGTACCATACGGTGAATTTTTCAGACTTCTGCATGGGGACGTCAGGGCAGCCATTTTGCAGGCTGGACAGTTTACCTGTGTCAAAGAGGTCGTAGGAGGTAAATATAATCCTCAGAACATATATAATATGAATCCCCAGGATATTCAGTACGAAATCGCTGATTGGGCGTTATCCGGCGGAAGACTTGGAGCTGTAGCTAACTGCCTGTGGTACTACAATCCCTTTAAGCCTACCTGCGCCTCATTTTTCCCCCCTGGAAATACGGGAGTTATTTATACGCGAATAGCACAGCACTGCTTTTACACTCCTACACAGAAATATGCAAAAACCTGAACCTATATTGTTTCTATATATCTATTTTGAAGAAAGGAAGTACGAAATATTATGAAAAATCAGCCTATACCATATTATACTTTACCCTTCAGGTGTTATGAGCAGAGGCCAGATGGAACCACTATGCCTATGGCTCCACAGGGTCAACCCACCCAAGGTATGCCCCAACAGGGTCAGCAATCTGTTCCTTCTGATCTAGCTCCAATAACACCTACCACAGAACCTGAACCTTTAACTTTGACTAGTACAGAGTACCTTAATGGCTTCCTACGTACACAAATCGGCCGTAGAGTCAGAGTAGAATTCCTTATAGGAACAGGAACACTTTTAGACAGAACCGGAACATTGGTCGGCGTAGGTGCAAATTATATCAATCTAAGACTTATAGAAAGCGATGATGTAATGACCTGCGATTTCTTCTCCATAAAGTTTGTTACATTTTTATTATAATGGACTCCAGATAATATTCTGGCCTCTCTCCTAAAAAAAGCAAAGGTGGCAGCGCCACCTTTGCTTTTTTTATATTTTAAACTTTTGAACCACTTCATCCAGTCTCTGAGAGCTTCGTTCTGATTCTCTCATCAGATCTGCAACCTTAGCAGCCTTGTCCATAACCTCTGCGGCTTTTTCTGCAATATTCTGAGTGCCCTGGGCTTCTTCATTATTCGAAATTGTAACCTCATTTATTGCCTTGGACATATTCTGAATAGATGCTAACAATTCCTGGGCAGTAGAAGCGAAGTCTGCAACTAAAACCTCAATAGCTTCAGCATCCTTAAAGTACTGTTCCCCAATATCAACCAGGGATTTATAGTCATTTATTACTGTTGTGTCAATGAAGCTCAAAGCCTGCTCTGAACTTGAGGTTAAGCTTTGTACTGAGCTTACAACAAGCCTGGTAACACTCTGTATTTCATTAACGGTATTTTTTGAATCCTCTGCCAGCTTGCGAATCTCATCTGCAACCACGGCAAAGCCCTTACCTGCCTCACCGGCTCTTGCTGCCTCTATTGCAGCATTTAATGCAAGGAGATTTGTCTGTGAGGTTATTTGCAATATGGAGTCAGTTAGAATATTTATCTTTTCCACTGCCTTTGACTGCTCGATGGAGTTTCTAATATCGGAATCAATAGTCTGTCGAATCTCATGGGCAGCCTTTTGTGATAAAACAGCATTATTCTTAAGCTGCTGAGCGCGCTTACTTATCTCATCTACTAATTGGGTGCTGCTTTGCGCTTTCATAGAAATTGAATCCACGGCATGTTCAATTTCCGTTGAGGTAGCATTCATCTCTTCTGTTGATGCGGCTGTTTCCTCCATACCGGCAGACATTTCCTCGGTTGTGGCAGAAACCTCCTCAATTTGCTCGGCCAACTCGGATAGGTTAAGTGTAGAAACTGAGACATTTTCTTTTACCCTATGGGATTCACTGATTACCTCCAGCAGAACATTTTTTATGGATTTACTCATAATGTTTACCGACTTAGCAAGCATTCCGATTTCGTCCTTACTCTTAAGAAATCTTTCGGATATATCTTGTGTAAAATCAGCATTTGCGAGAGTATCAAGATGCTTTGCAGCCATCTTTAATGGTCTGGATATTCTGGTAGCAATGAAAATCGATATAATAATAACAAGCACTATTAAAGCAAATATCACTATTCCCGTAATATAGTAAGATCTGGTTAAGTCAGAAAAAACCTCATTCAACGGAGCAACAACTCCAACCTTCCAACCAGTTAATGCTACTTTAGAATACGCTGTTATCATACTTCCCTTATCAGTATCAAAGGTATGATAACCATCATCGCTACTCAAAACAGCCTCGCTGAGCAGCTTTTCAGAGCTATGACTCGCATCCAGATCCTTATAGTTTTTACCAACTAATTCGGTATCCACGTGATATATATAGTCGCCATTTTGTGAAAGCATTAAGGCATGTCCGGTTTCAGCTACTTTTACCTTTCCCAATGATTTTTCAAGTGCCTTTATTGCAACCTGGCTGAAAATTAACCCTTGGAAGTTACCTCCCTCATCTATAATCGGGATAGCTATAGAAATAACCTGATTATTGGTTACTTTACTTACCAATACTTCGCTTATATACATCTGCTTTGTGCTCTTAACTATCTGGAAGTATTCTCTATCTGCAAGATTTATAATGGTTCCATTTGTTACATTCAGAGCATCTCCTTTAATATCCACAAATACAGCCGTTTCCAGTTCAGGGTCGCTTTCTCTGATAGGCTTGAGAATGTCATTGATTTCAGCGGCATTTGCCAATTTAAACTCAGGGTGAGCTTTAATTAGGTTATCGAGAACCGAAACCTTACTGCCAATCCATGTATCGATCTGATCTGTTAGTGACTTCGCAACCGTAAGCTCATATTCCTCAATATTACTGGTAATCAATTCTCGTGACTGATTTACTTGAAAAAAGGTTGAACCCAAAAGCGGAATTAGCGCCACACCTAAAAAAACTAAAATTAGCTTGAACTTTATTGAATGAAAAAACTTCATTAGTAATACCTCCTATATAAGTTACTTGTCGAAATATAAAGTTATTTATGTAAAAACAAGCTGATAAAATGATAAATAAATACAGCAGCTTCCCATTATATACTTGGAGAAGCTATTAGAAAATTGAGACAACAAAGGGTGATCTAAAGAACTGTATTAGCATATGCCTCCTCTACAAAGTTCAGAATACCGCCATTGTTCAAAATAAGCAGGAGAACATTACTAATTATTTAGAAATGCTTTATACTATGATTTATTGTAACACAGAATATATTTTAATCAAATGAAATCTGCAGAATTTAGCATTATTTGTCGATTTTTAGTTTTAGAATGTTTAAGTATTACTATGTTGCTAAATTAATCAA
>JAEZIV010000434.1 GCA_023436515.1 Bacillota bacterium | reverse complement strand
ACGTTTGCAGCCTGAGGACCCTTAGCTCCTTCAACAACTTCAAATACAACTTCTGAGCCTTCCTCAAGTGTCTTGTAACCATCCATAGTGATTGCTGAAAAATGAACAAATACGTCATTTCCACCATCTCTCTCGATGAATCCAAAACCTTTTTCTGCATTAAACCATTTAACTCTACCCTTTTCCATTGATCAATTCCTCCTGAAATATAACTAAACTGTTCTGCGGCACAAGCCGCTGATTTGTAACAACATATAGAAGTTTAACATAAATAACCCAACCTGTCAAATCAAATTTACAGTATAAAATCTGTTAAATATTACCCTATGCTGTTCATGTAAAATTATTTTTCCACATAATAACTCATTTATTCCTTAAAAATAAACCAAATATTAGACTTTCTTGCATACATAAAAATTACGTTGGCTTTTTGCAGAGGGCTTTTTAAACTTAAGGTTATCATATACATCTACGTAACTCAAACCTGATTTCTTAATAAGCTCTATAACCTCTTCATGAGCATAGGCTCTTTCAAAATGCGTCTCATCAAATCTTCTGTACAAGTCTCCTTCTCTAACAAAAAAAGTTAGGTCAAACCTGGCTTTCTTTGTTTTTGGATTATATTCGTTTTCCCAAATGTACGCAATATCCTCTCCAATATCATAGAACACATTATCTGATAGAGTATTTTCGAATTTGTATTGTGTATTTATATCAAAAATAAATAATCCTCCGGGATTGAGATAATTATGTACCAGCTTAAGCATCCTGCTTACCTGTTGTACCCTGGTCAGATAATTAAAGCTATCAAGCAAGCATACAATTACATCTACCGTACCATAAAGCTCAAAATTGGACATATCCTGATTGAGAAACAGTATATCAGTCCCTTCCTGTTCTGCTTTACTGGACGCACGATCTAGCATGTCGCTTGACAGATCAAGGCAAATCATTTCATAGCCCTTCTTTGCCATCTCAATTCCAAAACTTCCTGTCCCACATCCAAGCTCAAGAATCATGGAGGCTGCTGCAATGTTTTTCTGAATAATTTGTTCTACAAAATCAGCCCATACCGAGTAATCTATATCCCTTGTCAGGCTGTCATATACATATGCAAAATTATTGTAAATATCCAACACATCCTTATTCTACTTTATTTTCATATTATAATATCATTTTGTAAAGAAATATACACGTGAAAATAAACATATTCCTCACAAGAATCTACTAGGAGCCGTTGACTAACTGCCGTCATCTCTCAGCACCGTTCGTACCTCTCGGTTAACTGCTCTTTCAACAGTTGAAACCACAACCTTACATATAGAAAAAGTCAGCAATTAAATTTGCTGACTTTCCTGTACAGATGTCTTTTTTCTTTTATTAACCAGTCCGCCTATTCTACCTGTTTCCTTTGGGCTAAGACTTTTCCAGCCATTTTTCATTACTTTTTCAATCAAACCTAGCTCCCGAGCAATTTCATACTTCAATTTCTCATTTGCATCCACCGGCAACACCTCCTATTGGTATTATGTGGATGTTTTCATCAATTTATTCACCCTTCATAATTTATTTCCAATTTTTCAGAGGTTATTGCACAAGCAATTGTTATTTAATTTTTAATGTCTCTATTGCCTTCTGAAGCTGAAGGTCATCATCTCTCGGTATAGCAGAAACCGGTATATCCTTGTATTTATCTGCAAGCTTTATTTCTATATCAGGCTTTATACCTTCTCCATGAATACATACACCCGATGGTGTAAAGTATCTTGCAATAGTTACCTTTAGTCCGGTCCCATCACTAAAGCTGTAGGTTGTCTGTACAAGCCCCTTACCAAAGGTCTTTGTACCTATCAAAATTCCTTTTTTATAGTCCTTTATAGCCCCGGCTAAAATCTCAGAAGCACTAGCACTGTTCCCGTTTGTGAGAACGGCTATCGGAAGGTTAAGCTGATTGTCATCGGATTTCTGGTACGCCTTTTCACCCTGCCTGTTTTCTGTATAAACGATTGTACCTTTTGGCAGTATTCTGTCCGCAAGAGAAACAACCTCATTATATAAACCTCCAGGATTATCCCTTACATCAATAATAACGGCTTTTGCTCCCTGATCTACAAGCTTGTTAAGCTGCTTGATAAAATTGTCACTTATATTTTCATCAAACATTTTCAACTTAATATAGGCTATGTTATCCTCAAGCATTTCACTTCTGATATTTAGCTTTGCCTTAATCTTTTTCCGGACAACACGTACATCAAAGGTTGAACTCTCCGATTGCCTTAGTATGGTTAAAACAACCTCCGTGTTCTCCTGTCCCTTAATCATGCTTGCTACAAGAGCGTCATCCCTTATACCTGTAATATCCTTACCGTCTATTTTTAGTATTTTATCCCCCTGCCTGATTCCAGCAGCCTTTGCCGGTGAGTCATCAAAGGGCTCAAGAACAGTAATAATCCCATTCTTATCCAGCATAATGGGCAGACCCACACCAACATATTCATTCTCGGTATTTCTCTGCATATCTGTAAAGGCCTTCATCTGTTCCTTATTATAATATACGGTATAAGGATCCTTTAGTGAGTCGGCCATACCCGCAATAGCACCTTCAAGGAGTTTATTGGTGTCTATATCCTCATAAAAGGATTTCTGAAGAATACTTCGTGCCTCATTAAACTTCTGGATCGAGTTTCTAGTCACATTACTTTTTTCAAAAGACAGAGTAAACTTGCCGTTTATATAATTAAAGCCTAAAAAAAGCAAAGCGGATATGGTAAAACTAATTATGGCTGTCAATGCCACTACTCCTGCAAGCTGTCTCTTATCTCTCTTATCCGTAAACAATAAAATACACCCCTAATCTTTAAATTAATAACCCATCCGGAAAAATCAATTGCGGATACTCATTGATGTTCATATATATTGATATGCTTAATCAAATAATATTAAACCCGCATTTTATATATGCGGGTTAATATTATTTGCTATTATTTATATAAGTCTAAACGTAATTCTTTGGATTTACTGTCTCACCATTTTTTCGAACCTCGAAATGGAGGTGTGGCCCAGTCGATAAACCGGTACTCCCAACTTTTCCGATTGTATCACCTTTTTCTACCGTGTCTCCAACACTTACAAGGATTTTGCTCTGATGAGCATATAAGGTAGCCAGCCCGCCGCCGTGGTCAATAATGACACAATTACCATAGCCTCCGTTCCAACCGGCCATAATTACTTTCCCACTATTTGCTGCTATAATCTTTGCACCTGACGGGGCATCTATATCTATACCTGTATGCATTTTCTTAACCTTGTAAATTGGGTGAATTCTCATGCCATAGGGTGAGGATACTCTTGTATAGTTTGGTGTGGGCCACTTCATAACCCCACCTGCGTATTTCTTACTCGCATCCATTAAATCTGAGATCTTCTTCTCCAATTGCTTAGATAAAGCAATCATCTCATCTTCTTTTTTCTCAAGATCCTTTAATCTCTGCTTGGTAGCCTCTATTTCAGATTCAGCCTTGGCCCTTGAAATTTTCAGGTCTGACACCTTAACATTAAGGTTTTCTAATTGGTTAACCTTATTATCAAGCTCAATTAATTTATTTTGCTTTTGAAGCTCGGTATTTTCCTTGCTCAAAGCTATTTCCCTGATGAGCTTCTCATCATTTTTCTTAACCAATGCCAGTAATTCCATTTTTGAAAAAAAGTCATTAAAGCTCTGTGACTCAACAAACAACTCCAATGGTGACTGGTGCATGTTCTGATACATAATTCTCATTCGGGTCTTAAAAAGCTCATTCTTTTTTATGTAGTTTGACTCTATGTCATCTATCTCCTGGGATATTTTTTCTATATCAGATTTTACAGAGGATACTTCCTTTGCTTTCTCCTCCAGATTGCTTTGTACCTTTTGGGTTTGAGTCTCATAAAGTTGTTTTTCCTTAGTACTTTGCTTCAACTTGTCAGCGGCTTCTTGCTTTTCTCCGGCTATTTTACTTATCTGACTTTTTACATTTTGCTGTTGCTGCTTTGTCTGATCTAAGGTTGATGTCGCATTGACAGGTACTATTGCACACGAGAATATGTAAATAGCTGTCAAGGCCACAGTTACAAGTCTCTTCATTTTATCCCCCCATATTTATCATATGTTTACACTTCGCCCAGTATTTCACCAACCGTCAAGCTAGAAATGACATGGGCATCAAAATTATTATACAATATTAATAAATTTTTTTAAATATAATTTTACACATGCAGGTGCTTTCTAATAGACATAATGCTTCCGGCTGCACCAATTATTGCGCTTATGCCTAGGTATACTAAAACCAGAGTACCCCAAACAATACTGAACTGGACCATTTCAAGTCCACTGGCCAATTCCGCCGCCAGCTTGGGTTGAGCAAAGCTATATATGTATGCAACCAGTACAAAAGCAATGACAGCACCGAGTATGCCTATCAAAATCCCTTCGAAAATAAATGGCCATCTTATAAACCAATCGGTAGCACCTATATATTTCATTATATTTATTTCTTTTCTTCTGGCAAATACCGTCAATTTTATAGTGTTTGAGATAATAAACAGCGATATAACAAGCAGCAAACCTATCAATATAAAGCTTACAATTTTAACCCAGTTTGATACTTTTTCTATAGTGTCGATAGTTTTCTGAGAATACTTCACATTGTCAACTCCGGCTAAGGCCTCCAGTTCCTTTGCAACCTGGCTGCTTTCCCGGGGATTCTTGACCTTAATCTCAAAGGATACAAACATAAAGCTTTCATCATAGCCTTCCAATATACTGGCTCCGCCTAAATCCTTCTTATCACTTTCAAGGTACTCCTTCAGCTTTTCAAAGGCTTCCTTTTTTGAAATTTCAGTAAAGCTATCAATTTTACTGTTATTCTTAATCTCTGTTCTTACTGCATCCACCTGCTGATCTGTTAGCTCGGGCAAGCAATATACCTGCATTTGCGGTTTCTTATACAACAGGTCTAGATTATGGTTAAGGTTTACCAGTATCAGATAGAATACACCGAATAATATAAGCGCGGCGCTGATTATACTTATAGAAGCCAAGGACATTAATCTATTTCTGTAAGCATTAACAAAACTTTCCTTAAGAATATATTTTATACTCCGAATCTTCATCCCCGTAGAGCCCTTTCTGTTGATCCCTTATGATTTTACCCTTATCAATTGCAATAACTCTCTTCTTCATTGCATCAACTA
Organism: Bacillota bacterium; assembly: GCA_023436515.1. GTDB lineage: Bacteria > Bacillota > Clostridia > Acetivibrionales > DSM-1351 > Ruminiclostridium. The sequence goes on along the minus strand of JAEZIV010000434.1, from coordinate 5,390 downwards.
TACCTTTTTCATGCGTTGCAACAATAACCGTGGTACCTCTTTGATTTACCTCGGATAGAAGCTTTACTATTTCCCAGGAGTTCTCCGGGTCAAGATTTCCTGTGGGCTCATCAGCAATCAGCAGAGCCGGATTATTAACAAGGGCCCTTGCAATAGCAACCCTCTGCTGTTCCCCACCGGATAACTGATGGGGGTATGCATTAGCCTTACGGCTTAGTCCCACAAGAGCCAGTGACATGGGTACTTGTCTTCGGATTTCCCTCGGAAGACATTCCGTTATTTCCATTGCAAATGCAACATTTTCGTATACGGTTTTATTAGGGAGCAGCCTGAAGTCTTGGAAAACCATTCCCATACCTCTCCGGAGATATGGAATTTGCTTTGGAGCCAAAGTCGAAAGCTGATAGCCGTTTACTACAACCTCACCCTCGGTGGCCGTTTCTTCCTTCATTAAAAGCTTCAGCATTGTTGATTTTCCTGAACCGCTGGTTCCGACAACAAATGTAAAGTCACCCTTGTTTATTTTGATATTTATACCTTTTAAAGCGACAGTTCCATTTGGATACTTTTTTACAACATTAATAAACTCAACCAATTGGATTACCCCTTATCATTTATTCATTTATGTTGGCAAGATATTTTTTCACCAGTATCGCAACCTTGAAAATAACAGCATCATCAAAGCTGGTAAGTTCAAGTCCTGTAAGTCTTTTAATCTTCTCAAGCCTGTAGACAAGTGTATTTCTGTGTATATAGAGCTGCCTTGCTGTTTCACTTACATTTAAATTGTTCTCGAAGAATTTCTGAATTGTAAGCATAGTTTCATTATCAAGAGAATCAGCCGAATTATCCTTGAAAACCTCATCTAAAAACAACTGGCACAAGGATGTAGGTATGTGATATACCAGCCTCCCTATCCCAAGGTTGTTATAGTCGTATACATTCTTCTCTTCACCGAATATGCTTCCAATTATCATGGACATTTGTGCTTCCTTATAGGATTTTGTAATATCCTTCAGGTTACCGATTATAGTACCAATACCTATACAGGCCTTTACCATAAGCTCTGCATTTAAGGTATCTATTACAATTCTGGCAATCTTATAAACTTCCTTATAATCGTCCTTGTTCTTGACTTCCTTAACTAGTACAACAGTATCATTATCAATTACTACCACAAAATCCTTGCCTTTGTTTGGAAACAAACTTTCGATTACTTCGTGGACATGTATTTCTCTCTCACTGGTAGCCTTAATAAGGAACACAACCCTCATGGCATTGTAATCAATGTGCAGCTCCTTTGATCTTACAAGGATATCTCCAGGCAAAATGTTTTCTACAATTATATTTTTAATAAAGGTATTTTTATCATATTTTTCATCATAATAACTTTTCAGATTCACTATATTCAATGTGAATAATTCGAGATATTTTGAATCCTGAGGGTCGGTTGACTCGATAAAGGTTATAAACTCCACCTTGTTTCTTACTAATACTTTATTGTATACTCTTCCGTCTATAGTCTCCTGAAGGTCTTTATTCTGAAGAAAAGCTGCTGCAGCCGGGTCCAGCTGTCCTATCATTTGAAAATTGGAATGGGCAATTATAACCCCACCGTCATCAGTTACCCCAACTTCTTTATTTATTATCTCGCTATATTTATCCGATAGCGTCTGAAATAGTTTAACAGACATACTAACCTCCTGCTGTTTAATACGTGCATTCTTCCATTTGATTCAGAATATATTAAAATTATACACCATAACACTTTTTTTTACTATAAAACTTAATGTAAATTTATTTTGAATAGACATTTTTACGAAATAAAAACAGCCCTACCAGCATTATCAGCGGAAAAATTGCAGCGGCGAAAAGACCTGCCTTTAGTCCCATCTGTTCCGGCTGTAAGCCCTGATTCTGTGCAACCTGTAAAAGTCCGGCTGATTTCTGAGCTATATCCGAAATCAATCCGGTAAGCCACGGTCCGAAGGAACACCCAAGATCCCCAAATATGGCAAGTATCCCAAACATTGCTGTGCCTCCCGTAGGATAACGCTCCGCAGTAAGGCTGAAAACACCCGGCCACATAAGACTTACTGCCAACCCACACAGTGCGCAGCTCAGCAAAGATATAACCGGTATTTGTACCAACACTGTCACCAGATAACAAACAACACAAAGGGCCGCACTGCCCATAAGGGCCTTTGCTAACGGAATTTTATGCCCCCATATTCCATATATGGTTCTTCCTATTCCCATTAATACTCCAAAAAGACATGGTCCAAGAAGATCTCCCACTACTTTCGGAACCTGGAGCCCCTTTTCTGCAAATAAAGAAGACCACTGAGACATAGCCAGCTCTGAGGCTCCTGCACATAGCATTAAAAGCATTGCAGTCAAAAAAACCTTTGAACTTATCAACTTTTTTATTGGTATTTTTTCATGCTCAGGTATTCCAGGGACAAGGGGAACCTTTATAAATCTATACATATTATATATTGGTATCAGTGACCAAACAACCGGGAGTATATACCATACACTATGTCCAATTCTGCTCAGGAGTATTGTGGTAATTGCTACAACCCCAACCTGCCCCCAGGAATAAAAGGAGTGCAAAAGACTCATAGCCGAAGCCTTTGCTTCCCCCGGCAGGGAATCTACAATGGGACTTACAAGAACCTCAATCAGCCCTCCTCCAATGGCGTAAATAACAACGGCTATTGACAAGCCGATATAAGGTGAGGGTAAGAGCATAGGAAGAATTCCCAACGCAATAAGACCGGCAGCACTGAAAAAATGAGCCATAACTATCGACTTCCTATATCCTATCCTGTCAACATACTTTACAGCAAGCCCATCAACTACTAATTGTGTTCCAAAATTTAATAAAATCAACCTACCTAGCATTTCAAAGGATATATGAAAGCTGTTTTGGAATATAATAAAAAGCAGAGGTGTAAGGTTATTTATTATTGCCTGTGTTATATAGCCAAAATAGCATGCATGCAAGGTACTTTTATATGTCAGTTTCATTATTAATTCTCCATTGTTTTTTTGATAAAGTATTGAATTTATATTACTTGTAAGCTAAATTTATCAAGCTTAAATACTATATAGCCCAAAGCCCTAAAAACAAAACGTTTATATATGTATATTAAATAAATTGTGGTTTTGTTTTCAGAAACATCCAAAACAAAGGCTTTCTCTCTGTATGTAACATTTCATTGGATTTAGGTTTAATCAGTACAGCAATAATTTTACATAAATAAAAAAGGAAAGCATACGCTTTCCCTTTTTTATGGCATAATAATTAGTTAATTATTGTACGCTCAGTTTCCTTATCAAAGAGGTGAATCTTGTTTGCATCAAATGCAACCTTTATAACATCACCAGTCTTAGTTTTTGATCTTGCATTTACTCTAGCTGTTACTGTTGAAGTAGCTCCCTCGATTAACATGTAAAGGAAGGTTTCAGCACCGAGCATTTCAACCAGGTCAACGTTTGCTTCAACAATACTGTCAGGCATTGATTCAAGATACATAGCCTCGTCATGGATGTTTTCAGGTCTGATACCAATCATAACTTCCTTACCGATATAGTCAGTACCCTCCAATTTCTTAGCCTTACCTTCTGGAATCTTTACATCACTCTTACCGAATACAAGGTGTAATTCTCCACCACGCTGAGTAAGTACTCCATTTATAAGGTTCATTTGTGGGCTACCTATAAATGTTGCAACGAACATGTTGCATGGTCTGTCATAAAGTGATGTAGGTGAATCAACCTGTTGAATGTAACCATCCTTCATAACAACGATTCTTGTACCCATTGTCATAGCTTCTGTCTGGTCATGTGTTACATATATAAAGGTTGTGTTAAGTCTGTTATGAAGTCTACCAATCTCAGTTCTCATCTGTACTCTGAGCTTAGCATCCAGGTTTGACAGTGGTTCGTCCATTAAGAATACCTTAGGTTCACGAACTATAGCACGACCAAGGGCAACTCTCTGTCTCTGACCACCTGATAAAGCCTTTGGCTTTCTGTCAAGCAAATGCTCGATATCAAGTATCTTTGCAGCTTCCTGAACACGCTTTTTGATTTCATCCTTTGGAGTCTTTCTGAGCTTTAATCCAAAAGCCATGTTATCAAAAACTGTCATATGAGGATACAACGCGTAGTTCTGGAAAACCATTGCTATATCTCTATCCTTTGGAGCAACGTCATTTACCAATTTATCTCCGATGTATAATTCACCTTCAGAAATTTCTTCCAAACCAGCGATCATTCTAAGTGTAGTAGTTTTACCACAACCTGAAGGTCCAACCAGTACAAGGAATTCATTGTGTTCAATATCAAGATTAAAATCGTTAACTGCGGTTACCCCACCAGCATATCTCTTGTAAATATTTTTTAGCTTTAAACTAGCCATTTTTTACCTCCCCAAAACTCGATATTTATTTTACATTCTAACGGTATTTGAAATCTATACTAATATGATACACTGCATACCTAGTACAAACCATATTGTTTTTTAACAAAATTAATTTTTGGCTTTTAGTACTTTTGTATAATGTTCATTGTAAGCAAAACATGCATAAAACACAAGGTCTACACTTTTATACATATTACACATATTGGCACCTATAGGAGCAATATCCTCTGTGAAAAATGCCACATTAAAATTTTCGCCCTATACATATTGTATTTTTATACATTTAACTGTATAATTATAAAATCCAAGTTAGCAAACGCACTATCTGGTCAAAAGATTTTTACTTAAATTAATGAGTTACTTCATAATTATATAAGCAAATTGCACATTCAAGAACAGATTTATTTTATGGAGGTCAGAGATGAAATTTAAAGTTTTTGTGGATGGAAGCGAAGGAACAACCGGACTTCAGATTAACGAGAGATTAGCATTACGAGATGATCTCCACTTCCTTAAAATAGATGCCGATAAAAGAAAAGATATTAACGAAAGAAAAAGAATGCTGAATTCTGCGGATATTGTTTTTCTATGTTTACCGGATGTTGCTGCAAAGGAGTCAGTATCCCTTATAGATAATCCTGAAGTAAAGGTTATCGATGCAAGTACAGCTCACAGGACAAATCCCCATTGGACATATGGCTTGCCGGAACTAAGCATTGAACACAGACTTAAAATAAAGGCTTCAAAAAGGGTTTCTGTACCAGGTTGTTATGCTACAGGATTTATCAGCCTTATGTATCCTATTGTATCAAAAGGTCTAGTTCAAAAAGATTATCCCGTAACAACACATGCCGTGTCGGGGTATAGCGGTGGTGGTAAAAAGCTCATCGCACAATTTGAATCATTAGAGGGTGTTGAATTCCAAAGCCCACAATTATATTCTCTTGGACTAACACAT
>JAEZIV010000388.1 GCA_023436515.1 Bacillota bacterium | reverse complement strand
CTGTAAACAGAACCGTTAAGTGTCAGTTGAGAGTTGCTGGAAATATCCTCAGGACAAAAGAGCACTGAGTCGTTTTGCACAATTGATTTCATAAATTACATTCCTCCCTTCAGCTTCTCAAGCTCATTTCTAAGAACTTCCTGTACAACCTTAGGATTGCCTCTTCCGGCCAAAGCTCTGGAGCATTGACCCATTAGGAAGCCAAAGGTTTTTTCCTTGCCGTCCAGGTATTCAGCAACTGCCTTATCATTATTAGCTAATATCTCTCTAACTGTATTTTCAACCTCGGAGGTGTCATTTATAACCTTGTAGCCTTTTTCTGCCACTATAGTCTCAGGGTCTTTTTCGGTTTCAAACATGTCAATAAGTACCTTTTTTGCATTTGCAGCCGTTATTTCTTCACCCTCAACCATTTTTATTAGACGCCCCAGAACATTCCCTCCAAAAGGGATGTCCTCTGCTGTAAGACCAGAATCGTTCAACCTTCTAAGCACTTCAACTATTATGAAGTTGGAGGCTGACTTCGGATTACCGCATTCCTTTGCAGTACTTTCGAAGAAATTCGAGAGACTCACAGAGGTAAGCAGTAAATTAGCATCAACTGCACTTAATCCGAATTGTGAGGTATACTTTGCAAATCTCTTGTCGGGGAGCTCCGGTAATTGGCCACGTATAATCTCGATAGCTTCCTTTGTAAAGGTTACAGGCACTACATCGGGTTCGGGAAAGTATCTGTAGTCATGGGCGTCTTCCTTGCTCCTCATTGACTTACTTTCTCCCTTGTTATCATCCCAGCGTCTGGTTTCCTGAGTAATTTTGTGTCCGTTATCCAAAAGCTCAGACTGCCTTAGGATTTCTGCATCTATTGATCTTGCAATTCCCCTGATGGAATTGATGTTTTTCATTTCTGTTCTGGTTCCAAGCTCATCAGTACCAAAGGGTCTGATAGAGACATTTACATCTGCTCTAAGTGAGCCTTCTTCCATACGACAATCGGATACGCCCGAATATAGCAGCATAAGCCGTACCTTCTCAACAAAATCTCTTGCTTCCTCAGAGGAGGATAGGTCAGGTTTTGTTACTATCTCTATAAGTGGAACTCCACAGCGGTTATAGTCTGCAAGACTGTACTTGTCAAAACCGTCATGTAGGAGCTTTCCTGCGTCTTCCTCAAGATGTATTCTTTCTATACGAATAAACTTTTCACCCTCGGGAGTATTTATAGTTAAGCCCCCATTTTTGCATATGGGCAGATCAAATTGGGAAATCTGATATGCCTTTGGTAAATCCGGATAGAAATAATTCTTTCTGTCCAGCTTGGAGAATTCATTTATCTCACAATTAAGAGCTAAGCCTGCTCTAACAGTATATTCAACAGCCTTTTTATTCAGTACGGGGAGAGTACCAGGCATTCCGGTACATACCGGACAGCATCTTGTATTTGGCTCGCCTCCAAAGCTTACAGGACAGTCGCAAAATATTTTTGACTTTGTGGAAAGCTCCGCATGTATCTCTAAACCTATGGTTGGAATGTACTTCATTGATTTAACCTCGCATATCTCGTGTCAAACACGTTTGATAATATTCATGCTATAATACAGGCACTCTGAACTCAGGTGCAAATTCAGCTTCAAAGGCTGAGGCAGCCTTGAGTATAGCATGTTCACCCAGTTGCTTTCCTGTGAAGGATAATCCTATTGGAAGTCCATTAGTATCATAGCCGCAGGGAAGTGATATTGACGGAAGGCCTGCAATATTTGCAGATACAGTATAAATATCTGCCAAATACATACTCAGGGGATCATCCGTATTCTGCCCGAGCTTAAAGGCTGTCTCGGGAGTGGTGGGGTGAAGCACCACGTCATATTTTGAAAAGGCCTCATTAAAGCCATTGCTTATCAAGGTTCTTAGCTTAAGTGCTTTTTTGTAATAGGCATCATAATAGCCAGATGCAAGAGCATAGGTTCCAAGTAGAATTCTCCTCTTTACCTCTCGGCCGAAGCCTTCTGCTCTGGACTTTCCAATCATCTCATTAAAGGACCTGCAGTTTTCTGCTCTATGCCCGTATTTCACGCCATCATATCTGGATAGATTTGAACTTGCTTCGGCAGAGGACATCAGATAATAAGCCGGTACTGCGTTTTTCAAGCTTGGCATGGAGAATTCTTCCACCCTTGCACCGAGTTTTTCCAAAGTTTCAATGGATCTAAATAATGCATCCCTTACTTCACTGTTGAGCCCCTGGGTGATGTATTCCTTTGGGAGCCCTATTTTAAAGCCCTTAATGCCGCCTGAGACTGCTGATGAATAAGGGGAGGCTGGCTTGTAGTTGGTGGAGGTTCCATCCTTTGGATCCAGTCCTGAAATTCCGTCCAATAGTATGGCACAATCCTCAACAGTTTTCCCTATGGGGCCGATTTGGTCAAGGGAGGAGGCGAAAGCTACCAGTCCATATCTGGATACCAGACCGTATGTAGGCTTCATTCCCACAACTCCGCAAAAGGCTGCCGGCTGACGTACAGAACCACCGGTATCTGAACCAAGTGATCCCAAGGCCAGTGAGGCTGAAATTGAGGCTGCAGAGCCACCTGAGGAGCCACCGGGAACTCTTGAAAAATCAAAAGGGTTCTTTGTGCTCTTGAAGGCTGAATTCTCAGTGGAACTACCCATGGCGAATTCATCTAAATTTACCTTTCCAAGAATCACAGCGCTTTGAGCGTTGAGCTTATTTACAGCTGTTGCGGTATAAGGGGGAATGAAGTCCTCCAGCATTTTTGATGCGCAGGTGGTTCTTGCTCCCTCTATACAAATATTATCCTTTATACTTAGGGGAATGCCGCAAAGCATATCGCTGCATCCCTGGTTAATCTTTTCCTGGGCCACTGCTGCCTGCTCCAGTGCTCTTTCCTCACAGACCGATAAATAGGAGTCTACTTTGTTGTCCAGTGACTTAATTCTATCTAAATAAATATTTGTTAATTCCATAGCACTTATCTTCTTTGAATCAAGAAGATTTCGTGCTTCCTTAATCGTTAATTTTGTAATATCCATTATGGCCTCCTATTCAATCATCTTTGGTATGGCAAAGCAATTTTCAAGAGCATGCTTTGAATTTGATAATATTTTTTCGGTGTCATATGGATTTCCAGGGTTATCTTCTCTCATATTATTAGTTATTCTTGATATATGCTCGGTAGCATCAATACTATCAGTGTCAATTTCTTTTATGGTATCCATCAAGCCGATGATACCCTTCATGTCCTCTGCCAATGACTGCAGCTCTTCATTATCCAGAGAGAGCTTGGCTAAACCGGCAATGTATTTAATGTAGTCATTTGAATCAGCCATATAAACCTCCAAAAAATTAATAACTATTAGCTAAAGGTAAAAAAGTACTGTAAAAGTTTACCTTGTAAAACTTTATCTTGTAAAACTTTATCTTGTAAAACTTTACAAGATAAAGGAATATTATTAGTATTATACCAAAAAAAATAAAAAAAGCCGTACCAATCAAAAAAATTTTTTGACTGACACAGCGCCTTTGCTGTAATTTTTATTAATTTACAATCATTATAATGCATAGCTTGCAAAAAATCAATAGTTTTTATAAAAGAATTCCAGTGAGAGCTAAAACCCCGAAGGGTGCTAATTGTAGGTATATATATGAAGGTAAACAAAAAGTACCGGCGAATCCCCTAAGTATTGCAATTTTTAGCTGAGGGGGTTTTTGCAGGATTCAATAAACAAAATTGCAAAAAAACTCTTGACTGGAAATCAAAATATTAGTAGAATGTTTTTGTAGCCCCAAATAAATATTAACGGAAACAATGGCGTTTCTCAAGGTTCTTTTTTTAGAACATTATGAGTGCGCCTTTTTATATACTAATTGTATATCTTCCGTTAATAAATAGTAAGCTTGTACACACAAAATTGTCAGTGGATATATCACATACATACTGAAAGTCTTTATTTTGGAAGTTTTAAAAATATTCCTCCTCTGTTTGTGATAACCTTTGATAATATACAAACTGTACAACATTATATTTTCAGGGCTTTGGGCTGTATGTCATATTAAGTACTGGAATTTAGGATATACACAATGACATATTATTGTGTAAAATAATTCTATAAATAATTATTAAGAAAGAGGTGCGGAAAATGGCTTCCAAAAATGATCTGCTTAAGTTTGTTGAACAGAATGATGTCAAGTTCATAAGACTTCAGTTTGCAGATATATTCGGTAATATGAAAAACATTGCTATAACCGACCAGCAGTTGGAAAGAGCTCTTGATGAGGGAGTAGTGTTTGACGCTTCTGCTATTGCGGGCTTTTCAGAGGTAGAACAGTCAGACATGCTGTTATTCCCTGATCCGGATACATTTCAATTGATACCCTGGAGACCGCAGCATGGTATGGTAGCCAGATTCATTTGTGATATCAAAAATTATGATGGATCACAATTTCTGGGGGATCCCAGATATATTTTAAAAAGGTCTGAGGCAAAGGCTAAAGAGCTTGGCTATACCTTTAATATAGGACCTGAATGTGAGTTCTTCCTGTTCCATACGGATGCAGAAGGAAGACCAACTAATAAGACACATGATTCGGCAGGTTATTGTGATCTTGCACCTGCTGACCTTGGAGAAAATTGCAGACGAGAAATCTGTATGGTGCTGGAGGATATGGGTTTTGAAATAGAAGCCTCCCATCACGAAAATGCAGCCGGACAGCATGAAATTGATTTTAAGTACAGTGATGTTATGACTGCTGCAGATAGAATTATGACCTTCAGAATGGTTGTTAAAACTGTAGCACAGAGAAATGGTCTTCACGCTACCTTTATGCCAAAGCCCATATACAATTCATATGGCTCTGGAATGCATATAAATATGTCTCTTTCAAAGGATGGAAAGAATCTCTTTAACGCCGGAGAAAATAGCAGGGACATTTCTGATGTTGCTAAAATGTTCGGAGCAGGAATTCTTCAACATGCAAAGGGAATAACCGCAGTTGCAAATCCATTGGTTAATTCATATAAGAGATTTGTCCCCGGCTTTGAAGCACCGGTTCATATAGCATGGTCACATATGAACAGAAGTCTTTTGTTAAGAATACCGGCACCTAAGGGCGAAGGGGCGAGAATGGAATTGAGAAGTCCTGATCCATCCTGTAATCCATATTTGACGCTGGCTTTATTGCTTGAAGCAGGACTGGACGGGTTAGAGAAGAAAATACAAATCCCTGAGCCTGTAGATATTAATACTTATAATCTCACTCGCGAGCAGGAAGAGGAGCTGGGTATTCAAAGGCTTCCATCCAATCTAAAGCAGGCTCTGGAGGAAATGAAAAAGGATTCTTATATAAAAGACGTTTTAGGGGATCACATATTCAATAAGTATATTGCGGCAAAGGAAGCTGAGTGGTTAGCCTATAATAATATAGTTCATAACTGGGAGATTGATACCTATCTTTCTATTTATTAATACTGCATATTGGTCTCTTTAATTTTTCCAGCTCAGATGGAGGTGATTGCCGGTGAGTGCAGGAGGGATTCTTATAGTATGCAGCAGAATTGATGTGATTAAAGATCTTCGAACCCTCATGCTACAACAGGGATATTCTACAGCCGAATACTCTTTATCTGCAAATGAGGCAAGGCGTAAGCTGGATTTTTTTGAACCGGAATTAATACTTATAAACTCTCCATTACAGGACGAGTTGGGAATTGACCTTGTTTTGGATATAGCTGACAAAACTGATGCGGGGATCATTGTATTATCCAGGCGCGATTGTCTTGAAGAAATGCAGTATAAACTTGAGAAGTTAGGTGTACTGGTGCTGCCAAAGCCTATCAATAAAACTATCCTTATGCAGACCGCTCGTTTTGCTGCCAACTCACGGAAATCATTAAAGGGCTTAAAGCATCAAAATGATGATTTGGAGAAGCGAATTAGTGACAGGAAGTTAATTGAAAAGGCAAAGTGGCTTTTAGTTGAACGAATGAATATGAGCGAACCACAGGCCCATAGATATATTCAGAAAAGAGCCATGGATACCAGAGTATCTCAGATAAAGGTTGCCGAAGATATTTTGTCAAGCTTTTGATTACATAAGTTCCAAGCTCTGTTTTAATTGTAATTAGTTCAGTTTTTGTCTGTTTTCATTTTGCCATAATCAGTTTTAACTGATTGATCAGTTTTAACTGATTTATATACTAGATATAAAATATAAGGGTGTAGTGAAAAATATCCTGCTGAGCCACATTATCAGCAGGATATTTTTTTGGATATTGGTTAAATGAAAAAGTAAATTCTAGCAGGAAAATATAAAAGTAAATGCACAAGAAAACTCCATTTAAAGAGGCTTGTGCATTTTATTTTGATGAAAACAGTTGTATAATTATACTGTGTTAGGGAGG
>JAEZIV010000387.1 GCA_023436515.1 Bacillota bacterium | reverse complement strand
CCTCCCTAACACAGTATAATTATACAACTGTTTTCATCAAAATAAAATGCACAAGCCTCTTTAAATGGAGTTTTCTTGTGCATTTACTTTTATATTTTCCTGCTAGAATTTACTTTTTCATTTAACCGTAATCAAAATAGCACAGACCCGTAGTCGGGCTAAGCAGAGAGAGGCCAACTCATGTCATCAGAAATAGACTTACCCGGAGTCAGGCTAACTCATGTCATCAGAAATAGACTTACCCGGAGTCAGGCTAACTCGAGTCAGCCTAAGCAGAATGAGGCTTAGCAGACTAAGATTCACCTGAGTCAGACTTACCAGATGAGCTCAGATAAACCAAAATAGGATAACTTAGTTGAAAATAACATCACTATACTTGAATATAGCAGGTTTTTTGCAGTCAATACCTGAGGTATAGGAAGTGTTCCCCAACAGCTTGAGGGTATATGGGATACTGGCATTGTTTTCAAAAATAGCCGAATACAGTACATCACATAATCTGCTGGTTCTCTGATGAGCTTCGTTAAAGAGCTCAATAAAGGATTTTGTACTTTTAATGCTCTTGTCATGGGGCATTCTCCACTCCTTATGAGCAAGGTTAAGGTAATCGAGACCGTCCTTGATGGACAGGGGGAAGATAAGGCTGGAATATAAGGGGAAGCGGTAAATCAGCTTATCAATAAAGCCAATGACCGTTTTTTTGAGTCCATGAGGGTCTCTTAATAGCCATTCGATTGCCTGCATTTCCTTAACAGCCTTGGAAAACTTATTTTTACTAATATTTAAATTAAATGTCTTTTTTATTACACTTTGATACATATCTCCAAGTAAAAAAACTTCTGCTTCCTTTATTTTAATAAGCTTGTGGCAGTTGATTTCATGAACCTTTTTATTGAGATACCTTTCGCAAAGTAATACGTCCAAATTGGTTTCGAATTTCCTGTGGTAGCAGAGATAAAGGTTTTCATTATTTTTTTCGGGAGTATTGAACCCTGAACGGTAGAATATATAAGGATGGCCAAGGCTGTCCATACAGTTGTGGCACAAAAAACCCATTAAATATACCGCAAGAACATCCCTGACATAGCCCTTCTGCATAACAACATAGTCAATAATGGCTTTAAACACATCGTTGACTTTTGTAGTATGCATTTTGGCACCTATATTGTCATCTGAACTTTTTTTATTCCAGGGCCAAACCTCGTAATAAAACAGTATATCAGGTCCCTGTACACCCAGATTAAATATGTTTGTATATTTTTCAATTAGTTTTTTACAGTTGCTGCTTTCCAGATGCTTAACTGCCTCCTGACCACAGAGGTAATGGGTAACAAGATTGGGCATAAAGGTCTCCTCATATCTATATATCTGATTTATATAATAGTATATACTAATTTTGTTAAAAAAGTATGATTATTAGCCGGCTGTTGGAATTATTGACTTTAAATTGCTGGAATGATAAACTGAATACATTCACCGAGCATATTCGGTGCTAATTCACAGCTTCTTACATTTCTTAAACCAGCAACAAAATCTGTACCGGCAGCAAAGGTCATTCTAATCCGGAACTGACAGCTAAGAAACTGCAAGTCTATATAAAGGAGAATACATAGCTTATGAAATATGCAAAATTGTATGAACCAGTGAAAATAGGTTCTTTAGAACTGAAAAACCGTTTTGCTATGGCACCTATGGGACCTTTGGGTCTGGCCGATGCAGAGGGAGGCTTCAACCAAAGAGGTATTGAGTATTATACAGCTCGGGCAAAGGGTGGTGTTGGGCTAATTATCACAGGGGTTACCTTTGTAGATAATGAGGTGGAAGAGCACGGCATGCCCAATGTACCCTGTTCAACTCACAATCCGGTTCACTTTGTGCGCACATCACGGGAGATGACAGAACGAGTTCACGCATATGACTCGAGGATCTTCCTTCAACTCAGCGGAGGCTTCGGAAGAGTTACAATACCAACAAACCTCGGAGAATATCCTCCTGTAGCACCTTCTCCAATCAAGCATCGCTGGTTGGACAAAACCTGCAGAGAACTGACGGTTGCGGAGATTCACCAGATAGTCAGGAGGTTTGGTGACGGAGCTTATAATGCAAAGCGCGCGGGCTTTGACGGTGTTCAGATTCATGCAGTACATGAGGGCTATTTGATTGACCAGTTTGCTATCTCCTTTTTTAATCAGCGAAAGGACGAATATGGGGGCTCGCTGGAAAACAGGCTGCGATTTGCACGGGAAATTGTTCAGGAAATAAAGAAAAGATGTGGTAATGACTTCCCGGTAACCTTAAGATATAGTCCTAAAAGCTTTATTAAGGATTGGCGTGACGGGGCTTTGCCCGGAGAGGAATTTGAAGAAAAGGGGAGAGACATACCGGAGGGAATTGAGGCAGCAAAGCTGTTGGTGTCATATGGCTATGATGCACTGGATGTGGATGTTGGCTCTTATGATTCCTGGTGGTGGAGTCACCCTCCCATGTATCAGGAAAAGGGCTTATATATCCCCTATGCAAAAATTGTTAAGGATGCTGTGGATGTTCCTGTACTTTGTGCGGGTAGAATGGATAATCCTGATCTTGCACTAAATGCCGTAAATGATGGAGCTTGCGATATCGTCAGCCTAGGACGCCCCTTGTTAGCTGATCCGGAATATTGCAACAAGGTAAGAACGGGAAAGGTTAATATGGTCAGACCCTGTCTTTCCTGCCAGGAAGGTTGTATGGGACGAATTCAGGAGTACTCAGCTCTGAACTGTGCCGTAAATCCTGAAGCCTGCAGAGAAGTAGTTACATTTATAACACCTGCCCTAAAAAGCAAGAAAGTACTTATAGCAGGCGGAGGGGTTGCGGGCTGTGAAGCTGCAAGAGTTTTAGCACTTCGTGGACATAAGCCTGTTATATATGAAAAGCGCAGCAGGATTGGCGGCAATTTGCTTCCCGGCGGTGTACCTGACTTTAAGGAAGATGATCATGCATTAGTGGCATGGTATGAACAAACCTTGAAGGAACTGGGTGTAGAGGTAAATTGCAACTCGGTATTATCAGTGGATTCAATAAAAAGCTGTGCAGCAGATACAGTAATAATTGCTACCGGTGCAAAACCTAAAATATTTGATTTAGGTGATCAGAGTAAGGTTTTTACTGCCGAAGAGGTGCTGCTTGAGGAAGTTGATCCGGGTAAAGAGGTTGTAGTTGTAGGCGGTGGACTTGTTGGCTGTGAGCTTGCTCTGTGGCTTGTTGACCAGGGGAAAAAAGTGACTATAGTAGAGATTCAAAGCAAGCTTCTTTCAGTAAATGGACCCCTTTGCCATGCAAATTCAGAGATGCTGGAAAAATTAATTCCTTATAAAGGGATTGATGTGCTCACAAATGCTAAGGTACTTAAGACAACTGAAAAAGGAGCTTTGCTGGAGGTTTCCGGAGTTGAGAAGGAAATTGGTGCTGATAGTATAGTGCTGGCAGTTGGATACAATTCTGAAAGAAGCTTGTATGAGCAATTAATGTATGAAGTGGCTGACCTCCATCTGATTGGTGATGCACGGAAGGTCTCGAATATCATGTATGCTATATGGGATGCTTACGAGGTTGCACGAAGCATTTAGTTTGTTTTAGGAAATCTAAAATTAGAGCTTATGCTTTGATTTAATAAGTTAAGCTGCTAGGCTTGCTGTGCCATATCATTATGTTGCAGCTAAGCCTTGCAGCTTATTTTTATGAGTAATTAGATATTACTTCTGTATAAGGGATTCAGAGATCAGCTTTATATGGTTTTTTATTTTATGAGCAAGGTCATATTTACCCTCATTCAGGCACCAGTCATAAACAACACCTCTGGCTGATATGAATAAGTAGTCGGTTATTTCCTCAGAACTCATTTCATTACGGAGTTCATTCTTATTCTGCCCTTCAGTGATTATCTCCTGTAAAAGCAGCTGCATATATCTGCCTTTTTTAATAAACCACTTATTTTGAGTATTGTATAAAAGCTTAGTGGTTTCCAATCCTGTAATCAGATTATACCTTGCATAAAATTCGAAATACTCCAAAATCCTATTTAGAGAGTCTTCTTCCTTCAGGCTCTTTGAAACAACCTTTTGAAAGTATTCATCGCCTTTTCTGTATATTTCAAAATATATATCGTTTTTAGAATTAAAATAGTGATAAAATGCACCTACAGATACACCTGAGGCTTTGCTTATTTCCTTAATTGTAACATTGTTAAAGCCCTTCTTTTCCATTAGAACGATTGCTGTTTTGTATATTTTTCTCTTTGTCTCAAGTGCTTGTTTTTGACGTGAGGTTATCTTTTCGGTCATATGTCAGCTCTCCTAAATGGGATCTTGATTATACATTAAGGGATTTAGGCTGTTTTGTCAAATCCATAGATTAAGCGCTATTAACCATAAGAGAATAATTTTTTGTAAAAACTGTTGACATTGTTACTTAACTGGTGATATAGTTAGTTATATAAGTAACTAACCAACTTACTAAGATGGTAAATAACAAGATAAACAAATTTGATTTTATTCAAGGTGGTGATACATTGAACCTTAATTTTGATTCTGAAAAGCCTATATACCTTCAATTGGCAGAGGAAATAGAAGATGCAGTTCTGTCAGGAGCATATGAGGAGGAAGCGCAGATACCCTCAACCACTGAGATTTCTGTCGGCTACAAGATTAATCCGGCTACAGCTCTCAAGGGTATAAACAGACTGGTTGACGATGGAATAATTTATAAGAAAAGGGGATTGGGTATGTTTGTTGCTACAGGAGCTTTGGAGAAAATACAGGATAAAAGAAAGGAAACTTTTTTTGAAGCTTATATAATTTCTCTTGTTACAGAAGCAAGGAAATTATCAATTACAAAGGAAGATATACTAAAAATGTTGGAAAGAGGGTTTGATAAATGAGTGGAGTTGAAATAAGAAATATAACAAAGAAATTTGGAAGCTTTACAGCATTGGATAATATTTCACTGACTCTTGAGCCAAACAAAATATATGGACTGCTGGGAAGAAACGGTGCGGGTAAGACAACACTCCTCAACCTTATGACAAACAGAAGTTTTCCCACTGAAGGTGAAATTCTTTTGGATGGTCAGAGCGTTGTGGAAAATGAAAATGCACTGTCAAAGATGTATTTTATGACAGAAGCAAACTTCTATCCTGAAGGAATGACGGTGGAGAAAGCGTTGAAGTGGACCGGAGAGTTTTACCCCGAATTTGATAAAGCTTATGCGCTCTCTCTGTGCAAGATTTTCGACCTAAAGCCGGGTAAAAAAATCAAAGCCTTATCAACAGGCTATCAGTCAATATTCAAAATCGTAGTATCCTTAGCAACAAACGCACCTATAGTCTTATTGGATGAACCTGTTTTAGGGCTAGATGCAAATCACAGGGATATATTCTACAGGGAACTGCTAAAATCTTATGGAGAAAGACCAAGAACTATTGTAATATCTACACACCTTATAGAAGAGGCAGCCGATATAATTGAGGAGGTAATAATAATCAAGGATGGAAAACTTATAATGCAGGAAGCTGTTGAGAGTCTTCTGTCAAAGGGATATGCTGTATCGGGTACAGCCGCTGCAGTAGATGCTTTTATTAATGGTAAAAATGTGCTTGGCACCGAATCTCTTGGGGGCTTGAAAACAGCATATATTATGGAAAGGCTTGACAGAAACAAGGTACCTAGCGGACTTGAAATATCTGCTCTTGACCTTCAAAAGCTGTTTATTAGGATTACTAATTAAGGATGGTGAAACTGTGTGAAAAATACATCTGGTTGGTCATCGTGCTTTTCACCCAGAGAAGAGACACCTTGTGTGTTTGCATTACTATTTGTGTACGCGCCATGCGCGTAGATGGGAGATAATATGAGATTGAAGTCTATTGTTAAATATTATATTCATGATCTGGCAAAAAGCGTAATAGTTTTTTATGTTGTTATGGCGTTATTGATTATATCGGTAAACATGCTGGTTGCCATATCGGTTAATGAAGGAAACGGTTTTACAGGGGGCGGGGACTTTGCTACCGCAGTCTTTATCTTTATTGTAGGGTTAAATTCCTTTAAGCAGAACTTTTTGTTTCTATCTACAAACAGCATGCCTAGAAGGCTCCAGTTTAAGGGTATACTTATAGCAGCAGGTATCCTTTGCGGCTTTATGGCGTTCTTTGATACCACCTATACAAGCATAATTGCAATGTTTACCGATTTCAGATCTGCTTTCAAGCAGATATACGGTGCTTGGGCGGAACAGACCTTAGGGCCTTTGGTAATATTAGCAAACATCTGCTGGAGCTTTACAGTAAATCTTGCTGCTTTTCTTGGAGGATACTTTATTACCAGTCTGTACTATAAAATGACAAAGAGTCTTAAAATAATTGTATCGGTTACTATCCCTGTATTAATTGCTGTGGTGTACCCAATCATTGAAGAGACTGTTACAGGAGGGAGAATAACTCAAAGAATTGTAGATATTTCTAGAGCTTTGGCAGGATTAGGAGAAAGTATTAATCCCTATATCGGAGTTCTATCCCTGCTTGTGCTGGCTACTCTTGCCGCCGCTTTGAGTTTTCTTCTTATCAGAAGGGCAGTGGTCAAAAAGTAAAGGCTGGAGCATATTCCGCGTCTATCATAAAAACCCGGTAGGCTTTGTAGGTTGGCAGACCTGTCACGTGAGGTAAAAAGGAAAGACAGCTAATGGGTATGGTTGAGTAATATTTGCTAAATATGATACAATTACATGTGAATTATCAACTAAGCTGGAGGCTGATTATGAACAAACCTTATATAGGGATTCCAATGGGTGACGCCGCTGGAATAGGACCTGAAATCGTGGTCAAGGCACTAGCCGGCAGTGAGCTTCAGGAAATATGCAAGCCGTTAGTGATAGGAGACGCGGAGGTTATCAGAAATGCGGCTACTTTATGTAGGCTTGAAATTGAGATAAACGTAATAAACAGCAGTGGTGAAGGCAAATATTTACCTGGGAAAATTGATATAATAGATCTGAAAAATATATCCCTTAAAGAGTTAAAGCCTGGTACTGTTCAAGTACAAAACGGTGTTGCTGCCTTTGAATATATCAAAAGAGCGGTGGATATGGCAAAGATTGGGGAACTTGCTGCTATTGCAACCACCCCTGTTAACAAACCTGCATTAAAGGCGGCGGGAGTTGATTTTATAGGTCACACCGAGATGCTTGCGGGGCTCACAAATACCCTGGATCCCTTAACAATGTTTGAGGTCAGGGGTATGAGGGTTTTCTTCCTTACCAGGCATGTTTCCCTTAAGAAAGCCTGTGAAATGGTCACAGAGAGCAGAATAATAGACTATGTAATAAGATGCTCAGAAGCTCTGGAAAGCCTGGGTGTCACAACGGGAACTATGGCAGTGGCAGGGCTTAACCCTCACAGCGGTGATAATGGTCTTTTCGGTAAAGAGGACATGGAGCAGATCGCTCCTGCTGTTGAGAAGGCAAAAAAGCTTGGCTTCAGAGTTGAAGGCCCAATCGGTGCAGACTCGGTCTTTCATTTAGCTTTGAGAGGCAACTATAATTCAGTGCTCTCCCTTTATCACGATCAGGGGCATATTGCCACAAAAACATTGGATTTTGAACGTACAATTGCAATTACACTTGGTTTGCCATTTTTACGTACCTCGGTGGATCATGGAACAGCATATGACATAGCAGGTAAAGGACTAGCCAGCGAAATAAGTATGGTGGAGGCAATAAAACTTGCGGCTAAATACGCTGAGCCCTATAAAACGTGGATTAAAGGAGCGGGTAAGAGTTCGTGAACGCAGACCTAAAGCTATAAAATTCCAAAAATACTGTTTTTCTGGAAATAGATATTATATAATGTTGATAACGCTTTAGCGTTACAATGAAAACAGGGGGTAGCTTATGGCAGATGTGATTGATTACAAAATCCACGGGGATGATATGCAGCTTGTAGAAGTGGAGCTTGATCCGAGTGAAGGTGTCCGGGCTGAAGCAGGCGCCATGATGTACATGGAAGACGGTATTCAGATGCAAACATCTACTGATGGCGGCGCATTTAAAGGCTTCAAAAGAATGCTTACAGGGGAAAGCTTTTTCATTACAACCTTTTACAATACCAGCTCAACAAAAAAGCATATTGCATTTTCAGCACCATATCCCGGAAAAATTATTCCCATTGATTTGGCTGCCGTTGGAGGAAATTTCTTCTGCCAGAAGGATGCTTTCCTTTGTGCAGCTAACGGAGTAGATATTGAAGTAGCCTTTACCAGAAAACTCGGTGCCGGTTTCTTTGGCGGTGAAGGCTTTATTCTGCAAAGACTTGTAGGTAATGGACTTGCATTTGTACATTCGGGAGGCACTATAATACAGAAGAATCTTCTTCCCGGGGAAACACTTAAGGTTGATACGGGCTGTCTGGTTGCCTTTTCACCCAGCGTGGATTACGATATTCAGTTTGTAGGTGGCTTCAAAAATGCATTGTTCGGCGGAGAGGGCTTGTTCTTGGCCAAGCTGACAGGCCCGGGCATTGTATATCTGCAAAGCCTGCCACTATCAAGACTGGCTGACAGGTTAACCTCAGCAGGTGTAAGGCGCAGGGAATAGCAAAGCGGTTTGGGGGGGAATAGGCAGAGGCATACTCAATTGACTCTTTAGTGGAGAAAATAGGTATTGATGGTACTTAGTTTTACTAAATTGCCCAAACAATTAAGTGACAAGTTAAGTGCTTGTATTTAATGCTCGCGGGCTTTTTTTAAGCATTTAGGTGGGAGTTATGAATTTGCAGGTTATAAAGAAAATTTTAAGTAGAATACAAGTAAAGACTGTATGGGCAATTGTTATAGGAATAATTCTTATAGTTATTTCTTCAAAGCTGGGCTTTCAAGCCGGCATTATACCAAATACGCATATTCAATGTAATGCAGCTGTTATCGCATTTATCGGGGCTGCCTTCGGTCCCTGGGCAGGGGCAATAACTGCTTTGGCTGGACACCTGCTGGGAGATGCTCTTTTCAGTGAGAGAATATGGTTAAGTTGGGTTGTTGCAGATACTGTCTATGGATTTGCTACGGGTGTAGTTAATTTCAAGCTTAATTATGAGAAATTTACCAGTAAGGTTGCTCTTAAATTTAATATAAACCAGTTCTGTGCAAATGCACTTGCATGGATATTTGTTGCACCGCTTCTTGATATAGTAATATATTCTGAGCCTGCAGATGTTGTGTTTACTCAAGGCGTCACAGCCTTTGCGGTGAATGGCGGTGTAACGCTTGTAATCGGTTCTCTCGTTTTGTTTATATATTCAAAAATTTTACGAAGCAGATGGCGTAAAAACGAAGATTTAATGCTATAGAAATACTAATTCAACTAATTGAGGTCTCACTAGAAATGATAACCGGTTTAGTAAAGAACAAAAATAATGTACTCAATGATTTTATTGAAGGATCCAGGCTTAGTATTCCCATTGCTTTGGGGTATTTTCCTGTATCCTTTACTTTTGGACTGATGGCAGTCAGAGGAGGTATACCGGTATGGATTGTAATTCTTATATCCATGACTAATCTTACCTCGGCTGGACAGTTTGCAGGAACAAATCTTATTTTAGCAGGTGCTGGGCTGCCGGAAATTGCAGTTACCACCTTTGTAATAAATATAAGATACATGCTTATGTCTCTTTCCTTATCTCAAAGGCTGACTGCCGGTATGTCAAACCTGAAGAGGTGGATAATGGCTTTTGGTGTGACTGACGAAACCTTTACAGTTTCTGCAATGCAAAAAAGGGAAATATCCTTTTCTTTTATGATGGGACTTGAGGTATTTCCTTATATCGGCTGGGCAGCCGGAACTGCAGCCGGAGCGGTGATTTGCACACTTCTGTCCGACGACCTCCAGAATTCAATGGGCATTGCTCTGTACTCGATGTTTATAGCTCTGGTCATTCCGGCTGGGAAAAAATCGAAGGCCGCTCTTGTTGTTACTGGGTCGGCAATACTAATCAGCACTTTAATTAAGTGGATACCCATTTTTTCATACATATCCGGTGGCTGGAGAATTATAATAGCAACGGTTATAGCCTGTACCTTAGGCGCTGCCTGCTTTCCAATGGAGGATGCTGTAGAAGAAGGAAATTCCGAAAGGGGAGTAAAGGTCGATGGATAAAGTTTTAGCAGCAGTTTTATTAATGGCACTGGTTACATACATACCTAGAGTACTTCCTTTGGCTGTTTTCAAAAATAAAATCCGCTCTCGCTTTCTGACAGCTTTTCTTAGTTATGTTCCATATGCTGTTTTAGGTGCTATGATTTTTCCTGACATTCTCACTTCAACAGGTCATCTATCCTCTGCTGTAGTGGGGTTGGCTATTGCCACGATAATGGCATTCTTTGAGAGGGGACTGCTCCAGGTGGCCCTTTGCTCAATCCTTGCAGTATATGTTTGTGAACTACTGCTTTGAGACTGTAGGCAAATGTAATATAATAGAGTGTAAAGGCTATAGTAATTGATTACGGGAGGTCATTATGCTCAAGAAATATGTTTTGTCATTGGATCAGGGAACCACTAGTTCAAGGGCAATATTGTTTGATACTAAGTCAGGACAGATAGCCGGTATGAAAAGTGTGACGTTAAGGCAGATTTATCCCAAACCGGGTTGGGTGGAGCATGATGCCTTGGTTATATATCGGGACCAACTGGAGGCTGCACTTGGAGTACTAGAACAGGCTGCAGTTACACCTGAACAGATTGCCTGCATCGGAATTACAAATCAAAGAGAAACAGTGGTTGTCTGGGATAAGGAAACGGGGATACCTATCCACAACGCTATAGTATGGCAATGCAGGAGAACCTCTGATATTTGTGATAACCTTAAAATGAAGGGCTTAACCTCTGTAATCAAAGAGAAGACCGGTTTGGTTGTAGACGCTTATTTTTCAGGAACAAAAATAAAGTGGCTTCTGGATAATGTGGAGGGTGCGAGGGATAAGGCAAAAAAAGGTGAACTTCTGGCGGGAACAATTGATTCCTGGTTAATATGGAAGTTATCCGGCGGGCAGGCTCATGTAACTGACTATTCAAACGCAGCTAGGACTATGCTTTTTAATATTAGGGAACTTAAATGGGACAAAGACCTCCTTGAGGAGTTGGATATTCCTGAGGGCATACTCCCAAAGGTAGTCTCGTCCTCGGGAGTATGTGCATATACAAAATTTTTGTCTGATAATCCGGATTCCGATGACAGACTAGATTATCAAGATCGGCAAATAAAAGGAATTCTGGATGCAAGCTTACCCATTTCAGGTGTTGCGGGAGATCAACATGCAGCCTTGTTCGGTCAGGCTTGCTTTAAGCCGGGAGATGCTAAAAACACCTATGGGACAGGATGCTTTATTCTTATGAATACCGGGAAAAAGCTAATTGAATCAAAAAACAATCTCCTGACAACAATTGCATGGGGTATCAATAATAAGGTGGAGTATGCCTTGGAGGGAAGTGTCTTCAATGCAGGGTCTGCCATTCAATGGTTGAGGGATGAGCTGGGCATAATTGAGAGTGCTCCTCAAAGTGATATCGAAGCCGAAAAGGTAAAAGATACAGGTGGAGTCTATGTTGTGCCGGCGTTTACAGGACTTGGAGCCCCCTATTGGGATATGTATGCGAGAGGAACAATTATAGGACTGACCAGGGGTACAAATAAAAGACATATAATCAGGGCCACACTGGAAGCAATTGCTTATCAGAGCAGGGATGTCCTTGAAGCCATGCAAAGGGATTCATCCATTGAACTTAATCAATTGAAGGTTGATGGGGGAGCCAGTGTCAGCGACTTTTTAATGCAATTTCAGGCTGATATATTAAATATACCGGTGCTAAGACCGGTTATCAGGGAAACTACTGCACTGGGAGCTGCATATCTGGCAGGACTGGGAGTTGGGATATGGAAGACTCGTGAAGAAATTGACGAAGGCTGGAATCTGGATGCCTACTTTAAGCCTGCAAATAATAAAGAGCACTTTGATGTACTATATTATAAATGGAAGAAAGCGGTTGAGCGTTCTCTTAAGTGGGAGCTATAGTTTTGGAGAATTGCTATTTGATATAATGATTTAGTTTTACATTTTAATAGTATACTATACTTAAGTAATATGCTATAGTAGTACAAAAGTGAAGTTCCCATGAGGAGGTTAGTATGGATATAAGACAGGTTTGTATTACTGCAAGCGAAGCGTCCATAAGGATGGCTGACCTTGATGGTGCTGCCAAGAATAATGCATTGTCAGCTATAGCTGATGCACTGCTGAAAAATAAAGAGAAGATTATAGCTGCCAACACAAATGACCTGAAGAGAAGTGAAGAGGAAAAGCTGGCAGCACCTTTGTTGAAGAGATTGAAATTTGATGAGAAGAAGCTAATGGATGTAGTTGAGGGCATCAGAAGCCTTATTTCACTGGAAGAGCCAGTGGGGAAAACCATGCTTTCCACCCTGCTGGACGATGGGCTTGAACTATACAAGGTTACTTGTCCCATAGGTGTTATAGGCATAATATTTGAGTCAAGGCCCGATGCCCTTGTACAAATATCAACTCTGTGTCTGAAAAGCGGTAATAGTGTACTGCTTAAAGGTGGCAGTGAAGCAAAGGAAACCAATAGAATTTTAACTGATGTAATTAATGAAGCCTCAGTAGCCGCAGGATTACCCACAGGCTGGATAACGCTGCTGGAAAGCCGTGATGATGTTAATGAGATGCTCAAAATGGATCAATATATAGACCTTATAATACCTAGAGGCTCAAATGAATTTGTACGTTATATTATGGATAATTCCAGAATACCTGTAATGGGACACGCTGATGGAATATGTCATGTTTATGTGGACAGTGCTGCCGATCTGGAAATGGCAGTCAGAATAACTGTTGATTCAAAGACTCAGTATGTGGCAGTTTGCAATGCAGCTGAAACCTTACTTGTAAATAAGGCCGTAGCTGCAGAGTTCCTGCCTGTTTTAAAGGCTGAACTGGATAAAAAAAATGTTGATATTTTCGGAGATGCCGAAACACAGGCTATAATTCCTGTGAAAGCAGCAACGGAGACCGATTGGGCTACCGAGTATCTGGATTATACTATATCAATAAAGATCGTTGCTGATACTGCTGCAGCAATCGACCATATTAATACCTTTGGTTCCGGACATACAGACAGTATTGTTACCGCTGATAAGCAAACGGCATTAAAGTTCATGAATCTGGTTGATTCGGGGAATGTATTCTGGAATGCCTCCACCAGATTTAGTGACGGCTTTAAGTATGGTTTTGGAGCTGAAGTGGGAATTAGCACAAGTAAGCTTCACGCAAGGGGACCGGTAGGGTTGGACGGACTCTTGAGCTATAAATATATGCTGATTGGTAATGGACAGATTGTGGATGACTATGCAAATAACAGAAAAGGCTTCAAGCACCTAAGGCTTGATAAAAAGCTTCAGGATATCTAAGCACATTTGACAGGAGGAGACTGAATATGAATATTGAGATTGTAAACACAGACAAGGCACCTGGGGCTATAGGCCCATATTCACAGGCTGTAAAGTGCGGAAACTTCATTTATACCTCCGGTGCCATACCGGTAGATCCTGCAACAGGAGAAGTGGTAGAAGGAGGGGCCGCAGAACATACGGTCCAAGCTTTAAAAAATCTTGCAGAGGTTTTGGCAGCCGCTGGTGGGAGCTTGGAGAAGGTTGTAAAAACCACTGTTTTTATTAAAGACATGAAGGATTTCGCAGCTATCAATGAGGAGTACAAAAAGTTTTTTACCGGAAAATATCCTGCCAGGTCCTGTGTGGAGGTGGCGAGACTGCCAAAGGATGTTTTGGTTGAAATTGAGTGTGTTGCGGTTATTTAATCAGCTTTAAATAACTTATTTATTCCGGAGCTATGGATTGCAAGGGGCAGTGACATGGGCTGATAAAGCCTCTGTCACTGCCCCTAATTATTTGGAGGTTTGGGCCATTGATATGTTGCCTATGGCAAGACCGCAGTTTAGCCACAGCTTATGGCATATTACATATCCCTGTAAAAGGCTAGATTAAGCTCCATATCCCTGTCGATGGGATCATTCTTAAACATTTTTAAGTACTTACCAGCGAGAGATTTTGCTGTTTTTGCTCTTGAATTATTGAGCTGTATCAAAAGATCCGAGAAAACCGGTTGCTTTGCCAATGCATTACGGATATCCTTGCTTAGCGGACAATAACGGAAAAGTATTGACCGTGCAAGCTTGTTTAGTCGCAGTATGCCCTTTGATTCATAGTTTATCCAGGTTTCATAATCACTTGTAAAAATATCTCTCATGATATTTCTGTTCTTCTGAATTTGTACTTTTATTTTCTCCCTGGCATCCTCAGTTAAATCATTGTTTTTCTTGAAAAACTGAATATAATCCGTATATTCTGAGGTTAGGGATTTTTCGGTTATGTCATTCCATGCAACACCCATCATTGTACGGCATAATTCCCAACGGAAGGCTCCTATGAGCTTAAGCACCAAATCCGAAAGGTTTTCATCTGTAAAGGCAGGGACAAGGAACCTTCCCGGAGTATTTCTGGCTTTTCCGGTGATCTCCTGCCACATGGAAACTCTGGAGCCAAAGGTGGGAACGATGATTATTTCAGGTCTGATCTCCTTCATTATTGGTTCCTTTTCAATTCCTCTGGCTTCATTTTTGTACCAGATTTCTCTATAGAAAATCGAAAAGTCAATTGAAAGCAGGTTGTTTAGGACTTCCTGAAGCTTGTGTGGTGTGACAACTGACTTTTCAAGATCCCTTGTTATGATATCCTTGTGAAGAATCGGGAAGTAGCTGCTAATCTGTCCATGACAAACTTTTTGATTTGTCCTTAGCATGTTGTTTATTTCAAAGTTTACCTTAGCCTTATAGTCACGATCATAAGCAGGTTTATCTGCATCGGTGACAATTTTACGTTTTTTCATGTCTCTGAAAATGTCATAATAGTCCATACCAAAATCATTAATGGAGGGATCTTTCTTGCCCTGATAAATCATTTCCAGCCAACTCTTAGTGGAGTAAACAGAGAAATCGGTACAGGAATATTCCTTGTCACAGAGTCTGTACAGTGCTATAGCTTGCTCCTTTGTTACCAAGCGCTCATCCATGTATCCAAAATTCAGGAACATACTTATCAGCTTCGGACAATTGTTATCTACTTGGGTTCTTTTAAAGACCTCTTCGTATATGACAAAAAAATCCTTTGATATAGAAGCACGAAGCTCTCTTGCCTCAGGATCGGTTGAGGTTTTATCCTTCAGATGCCGGAATTGATTCAGGCGCTTATTAAGACTATCAATTTGATCCTGAGAGCAGGAACAGTACTGCAATATTTTTTCAAGGCTGCCCATAAGCTCGGAAGGCAGCTCAGAGGTTACCTCTGCATCTATATCAGTCGTGGCTGTAGAATTTATTCCGGCTTCATTCCGGACACTGGACAATAGCTTTTCAAATTCTCCCAGCTCTATATTAGTGAAGGAGTCAAACTCATTTTGAAGCTTATCAGTACATAAGCTAGTTATGTCAACCGCTTGGGTCAATAGACCCAGAATATTAATTGCGGCCTCCTTGTCGTCCCTCGAATCGGATATAATCCTTCCATATGTGGACAATAAACTATTTGGAGAGAGGTAGAGAAGCTCCATGTTTTTACAAAGTATAGAGAAGATGTTTTTAATTTCGTATATTACCGAGTCTAATACCTCAGAGCCTTTCTTCAGGTGATATTCACAAACATAGCTGTCACTGCTGAAGAAGGTTTTACGGGAATCCAGGGGGACGTTCAACAAGCTGATAAAATAATCAATACTTGTATTATCAAGCTCGGAGGAGTCGGTATATTCTGAATTATTCTGTGTTAGCATAGTATCGGAGTCGATGGGAAAAAATCTGTAGCCGTTATTCTTCTGTTCCTCATAAATTGCTTGGTAGGAATTTAGCAGCTCAATTTCCGGATTATACTTAAAATAAAACTTATCCTTTATAGCCCAATAATATGTCATCAGATTATGTGTCAGTGAGCTTATATGATTGCATATAGGAAGAAGCTTCTGATAGGAGGTATAGCTCAAATCTATCAAGGTGGCAAGTGATGAAACAAGGTAAGCGGCATAATCCTTTTGTGTAGAAATTATAGTCTTTATCTCTGATGGAGAGCTGGCAGGAAAGCAGTATAAATTGCAAGCGTCTCTGGCTGATAAACTGAAGGAGTTCTGGCCATTCCTTAAAACATCATTAATGCTCAAAAAGGTATTTTGCTCTAGTGTAAACAATCGACAGCTTCTGGATATTAATAATTGGCTGTTGCTAAATATATCATCAAAGGGAGACAAAAAAACGTCTATTTTGCCTTTAAGTAATAATATCAGAGAGGAGGTTCTATCTCCCTCACAAACTAAAAGCTCACCCTGAATAGATGAGTACTGACCGGCGAAATCAGGTCTTATGCTCATAATGGTTCTCCTTTGTATTTGAACCCAATGCTCAGTATAAGAAAAAGCGGATCCATTAGTTGATTGATGAACACTACATAATAAATTATACACTATAAGAATAAATAAAAAAAGCCGGACTAAATACCCAAAGCACTGAGTACATACAGTTCAGTGCTTTAGGCATCTATTGGCATTTATTGTTATTTTATATAAGCTTTTATCCATCAGAGAGTTTTCCGGGGATTGTAATTTTATTTGCTAGTGATATAACCCTTTGCTTTTAAGTATTCAGCCATAAGTACAGCTCCTCCGGCAGCTCCTCTTACAGTATTATGTGAAAGACATACAAACTTATAGTCATACATATGGTCTTCACGAAGTCTACCCACAGTAATGCCCATACCATTTTCAGCATCCCTGTCTAGCTTGGTTTGAGGTCTGTTATCCTCTTCGAAATACCTTACAAATTGCTTTGGAGCACTTGGGAGTTCAAGGGTCTGAGGCTCTCCTTTGTAGCTGTCCCATATCTTGAGAATTTCTTCCTTTGCCGGCTTATTCTCGAAGGAAACAAAAACTGCAGCTAGGTGACCATCTGTAACCGGAACTCTGATACATTGGGTTGTGATGACGGGGGAGGACGCCTTAATAATTTCACCATTCTCCACTGTACCCCAAATTTTTAAGGGTTCCTGTTCACTTTTTTCTTCCTCTCCTCCGATGTAGGGTATAACATTGTCTATCATTTCAGGCCAATCCGTAAAGTTCTTGCCCGCACCGGATATTGCCTGATAGGTACAAGCCACGACATTCTTTATACCATATTTTCTTAAGGGGTCCAAAGCGGGCACATAGCTTTGGATGGAGCAATTCGGTTTTACCGCTATAAACCCGTTTTTTGTGCCAAGCCTTTTTCTCTGACTGTCAATAACCTTTATATGCTCTGAATTAATTTCAGGTATCAGCATGGGAACGTCGGGTGTCCATCTATGAGCGGAGTTGTTTGACACCACAGGTGTTTCATTTTTAGCATACTCCTCTTCCAGCTTTTTAATTTCATCCTTCTTCATATCAACAGCACTGAAGACGAAATCAACTTCAGCACATATTTCTTTTATGTCATCTGTAGCATTTTTTATGACAATACTCTTAACACTTTCAGGCATGGGAGTAGACATCTTCCATCTGCTTCCTACAGCTTCTTCATAGGTTTTTCCAGCAGAATTTGCGCTAGCTGCAATTGATACCACCTCAAACCAGGGGTGGTTTTCCAGCAGAGAAATAAACCTCTGTCCAACCATACCTGTACCACCAATAATACCTACCTTTAACTTTGACATAGCTTATATGCCTCCAATCTGAAAAAATGTTATTAATTTATATAATATGTTATTTGTTTCAATTATGTCCGCCAATGAGTGACATTTGTTCACGTACAGTGTATTTTACCATAGCCATATAAAAAGTTCAATACTAATATTAACACAGATTATTTCATTTTTCAGCGTCTAATTCTTGTTAAAAAATGATATAGCCTTGTGCCGGAATTGACTTTTATTGTGGGTGGAGGCTTAAAGGACATGAGGGAAAGCAAAAGGACAGCCTTTTGTTGGCTGTCCTTAAACGAGCTAATATTAACAGGTCGGCTGCTGCTCCCGGAGTAGATTAATTATTTATGGTAAATTCGGACTGAGTTATGCCCCATTTCTTCAACTCATCCTGTGTTCCCACCCATACAGGAGCTTTCATGGGAACCAGAGGGAAGAGCTCTTCAACCATATAATTCTGCATTCTTATACAGCCATGGGATATAAACTTTCCTATTGAAAAAAATGAGTTGGTTCCATGTATTCCATAGGAGCCATCCGTCCGGTTTATACCCATCCAACGGCTACCAAGCGGGTTCTCGGGAATTCCGCCCTTAACAGGCTTTGAAAAACCACCGCCCCCCCAATCAGGATCAATAAGCTTATTATTGATGAAATATTTTCCCGACTTCGTCAGCGTATGAGGATTTCCAACTGCCACAGGATATTTTTTTATTACCTTTGTTCCTTCATACAAGGTGAGAATTCTTTTACTTTTATTAACAACAATCCATTTACCGGTAGTGGGTGCTTTGCTTATTTTATCGTTATATGTAAGCTCTTTACTGAGCAACCTGTTTATCAGCATATTCTTCGTTGCATTGTCCCAAGTTCCTGTGAGGTTCATGTTATGGTCACTTTGGAAAAGCAGTATTGCATTTCGTGTATTGAGCTTTTCATCTTCGAAGGCGGCCTTGTAATAACCTAGATCTTTAATGTATTTCATATAGGTGATGGCAGAAAGCTCTGAGTTAAGCTTATTCCTCTTTTCCTGTATAGTAAGCTTTTCCATATCTTTCTTTAACTGCTCTTTATCTTTTTTTAATTGCTCCTGACCTTGAAGCAGCAATAACTGCTCCCTTTTTAGCTGCTCCCTGTCCTTGTTGAGCTCTTGCTGCTGGGCTTTTAGCTGATCTTGGTCAGCTTTTAGCTTCTCCTGCTCCTTTTTCAGTTCCTCTTGCTCAATTTTCAACTGTTCCCTTAGCTTTTGAAGCTCCTCCGGACTTATCTGCTGCTGTTCCGGACCCTTAGTCATGTCTGATACAGCTGTGCCGGATGTTTTTGATTCAGAGCCCCCTCCAGCTTGGGCGTAGCTTACTGCAGTACTTTGAAAGACAAGCAGTGCTGTCAAAGTACATATACATATGAATTTTTTTCCCATTGTTTAATCCACCCTTGAAATTTAGTAAAGTCGATATATACATTTTACTATTGATGTATAGCAAAAATTACCATTTATTCATTACAATAATGTTACGACTTAATACCTGCAAACATTGTAATATGAGAGTATTTCCAGTAGGCTGGATTTTTTGATTTACTAATTTATCATACTAATAAACTGCATTAATAGATTAATTTTGACATACTTCAACAAAATATTTATTCACAATATTGAATTTTTATACACGTTCTTATATAATAAAGCAAGTATATATATATAATTAATGTAATAGGGGGTTATCAAAAAATGAAAAAAATATTTAAGAAGGTTTTTGGCTTTGCAATAATTGCTGCGATGGTTATGTCTCTGGCGGCTTGCGGTGGCGGCGATACAATGAAGAGAATCGAAAAGAGCGGTAAGCTTGTTATTGGTACCAGCGCCGATTTTGCTCCATTTGAGTATCATGCAATGATAGATGGAAAAGATACAATTGTAGGTATAGATATATCCATTGCCAAGGAAATATCCAAGGATCTTGGGGTTCAGCTGGAAATAGTTGATACCGGCTTTGACGGTTTATTAGCTGCATTGAATACTAATAAGGTGGACATAGTAATTGCAGGCATGAATCCTGATGAGGAAAGAAAAAAGGCAGTGGACTTCTCGAAGATATACTATGAAGCAAAGCAGTGTGTAATGATAAGAGCAGAGGATAAGGATAAGATTAAGTCCATTGCTGACCTTAGCGGCAAAAAGGTAGGCGCACAGCTTGGAACTTCTCAGGAAAAGATTGCAAAGGAAGAGATGCAGGATTCAGACCTCATTTCCCTTGGAAAGATTCCTGACCTGGTCATGGAGCTTAAAAACAAAAAAATTGATGCTCTGGTTTTAGAATTGCCTGTTGCTAACGGATATGTCAAGAATAACAACGATCTGGTTTTGTCAGAAATAAAAGTTGAGGAAGACACTGGCGGATTTGCAATTGCTGTAAAAAAAGGTAACTCGGATTTAGTTAAGCAAATTGATCAAACTCTGGACAGGCTGATGAAAGAAGGAGCAATAGATAAATTTGTACAGGAAGCCAATGACATGAATGATACTTCAGAAGAGAATAAATAAAGTACCGGCATTATGAAAGTAAGGGGCTGTTATTTAAAGTCAGTTTTAGTTGACTTTTAGGCAGCCCTCATTTTTGCTTATAAGTTGAAACAAGGAGGCAAATAGTTTGGATTTCAGTTTTATATCAGATTATTCCCATTATTTTATTACAGGTACTGTAAATACATTATTGATAGCGTTTTTAACTGTTGTTTTTGGTGTTGTTATAGGAACGCTTCTTGCGTTAATGAAAATATCAAGTAACAGGCTATTAAAGTTTGTTTCCTCTGCATACATTGAGATAATCAGAGGAACACCCATTCTGGTACAGGCTTTAATATTCTTCTATCTCATTCAAATTCCGGATTTCAAAATTTTCGGCCTTGATATGGCCAGGTTTATTCCCGGTGTTATTGCACTGTCTGTTAACAGCGGTGCCTATGTTGCAGAAATAATCAGAGCCGGGATTCAGGCTGTGGATAAGGGGCAGATGGAGGCCTCCAGGTCACTGGGCTTTACCTCAGGCCAGTCTATGAGATATATAATTATTCCTCAGGCTATTAGAAACATATTGCCTGCTCTGGGTAATGAATTCATCGTTATTATAAAAGAATCGTCAATACTGTCAGTCATAGGTATTGTTGAACTAATGAGGAGTGCTGATATTGTAAAGTCTGCTATTTACAGGCCTTTCGAACCGTTATTGGTCGCTGCGCTCATTTACTTTGTACTGACATTTACGCTGTCCAGAGTTCTTGGAGTGGCGGAAAGGAGGATGCGTACAGGTGATTAGTGTTAAAAATCTTCATAAAACCTTTGGGAAGCTCCATGTTTTAAAGGGGCTAGATACTCAAATTGATAAGGGTGAGGTTATTGTTGTAATAGGACCCAGCGGCTCGGGTAAAAGCACCTTTCTCAGGTGTCTGAACCTGTTAGAGCAGCCCAGTGCCGGTGAAATAATATTTGAAGGAATCAATATAACTGATAGAAAAAATGATATTAACAAGCAAAGACAGAAAATGGGGATGGTTTTTCAAAATTTCAACCTTTTTCCCCATCTGACTATATTGGAAAATATTACGCTTGGCCCAAGAAAGCTTAAGAATGAAGGGACTGAGCAAGCTGAAAAGAATGCAAGGGCTCTTTTGAGACGTATAGGACTTGAAGAAAAAGCAAATAACTATCC
>JAEZIV010000302.1 GCA_023436515.1 Bacillota bacterium | reverse complement strand
ATACCCATATCCACGTATAGAAGCTTAATCTTAGGATTCATCATTTGAATACTCTGCAGAGCAATTTTGAAATTATCACTATCATTTACAACTGCACTTAGATCAATAGCCAGGTACCTATAGAAATTAATACTTAATGCTTCTTTTTTTGCGAAGGAGCTTAAATCTAATTGATTGGAGGATATCTTTTTAATCATAAAGGGCTGCTCGACCAGGTTCGATTCATTTAGCCAATCAAACAGATTAACATTATTATGGCTGCACAGAAATAGCATCATATGTACTCACCTTGCTTTCTATGGTAGTTTTGGCTGGCTGTTCTATTTGCACCGGCTTTTTATGATATGGCTTATTTACAAAAAATAAGACTATAAATACTATAGATAGAACAGCATAAAATAAAAGCTCAAACACTCTATTTTTTTGATTCATTTTTCTTATCTCCTCCTCTTGAGGTTTTGTCCTTTTCATCCGGGTTATTAGGTTTGGAACTGATGGTTATTACTGAGACAGATGATTTATTTTCTACGTATGAAGTATCCCTAGCCAATACATGGTACGTTCCAGGACTGAGGTTATTTATTGTGAACGTCTTGCTATTTGTGTTTACCCAGGTTACTCCACCATCTCTACTAATATCATATCCTCGATCTCTACCACCGGTTATATTCACTGTTATACTCCCGTCAGCATCAGAGTTTGTGCAGTTTGAAGACGTGCAGGTTATCTGAACAGGTATTGGATCAATATAGAGTTTCGGATCAACAGGAACTGCACTACTATATGTACTACCCTCCCTTACCTCAAAGTGGAGATGATGGCCGGAGGATATACCAGGATAATAGTCATAGGGCCTCCCATCTTCTTTCTTTGGTTCTCCACCTTCGAATGCAATAACATCACCTTGTCTTACTTTGCTATCAGGGAGTGCATGAACCCCGGAGAGATGAATATACCTTGTAAAAAACTGCTTCCCATTAATGTTGTGATATATTGTCACATACATACCGGCTTCCTCATTAAAGCCCATATCTACTACCTGTCCATCAGCTATTGAATATACGTTTGAATGCCATTCCGAATTAAAATCTAGTCCCCAGTGGGGTCTGGAAATTCCCAGAACAGGATGTGGAACCGGATCAGCAGAAAAGCCCCTGCTTCCGGTTTTCCCATTACTTGGATAAGAAAAAAAGCCTCCTCTATCAATAACCTTGTTTTCAGGCTTGATATAGTCGGCATACTGCACCTGGGCACTTTGTATAACAGTACTTTTGTCTCCGGATAACCCGAATTTACTCGCGAGGAAATCAAACGGAGCAGACAATATATATGCAAATAGACTTATCAAAAGCAATATCATAAGTATCGGAGCTAAAATTATCATTAAGAGCATCTTCCGGCCTTCTTTTGTCGAAACTGCCTGAACTGCCAACTTTATTAGTGCTGGATTGATAGCCACATTATCCCCTCCCTCTTTATTTTCCACCGGCTTTTCCGAAGTATTTCATCTTGTACTCGGATAATTCAAAGTCAACCTGGAGACGTTTCGAACCTATCATAACAAGGCCTATCTTCCTTCTTTTAGCCGCAAGAATTTCTTCTTCAGCTTCAGTCAGTTTATATAGTTCCTTCGTTTCCTGAAGGTTTTTACCATCGGTACCCATTAGGATTTTTATACATGGAATATCAAGTAATGCCTGTCCATACATTTTTACTGAAGGATCGAGGAAGTCGACAACCGAGTGAGATATTATTGCAATGGCAGCTTCATATTTTCTGGCTCTCTTGACCCCATTTCTTAAGAATATTAGTGACTGCGGAACTCTGTGATCTATCATCAGATATGCCTCGTCCGAAATCAGAAGTACCCTTTCATCTCTATCTTTAATCATCTGATCCCAGCTCCATTGAAGTACAGTATAGTACTGAGTGCTTTTAATATTATCTGATGTATCCTGGAGATCGTGAGTATCAAGGCAAACACATCTTGACTTGGTGCTAATAGTTGTATGTCCGTTCCATAGAAATTGATCCGAACCGGAAATGAGGTCATTCAAGAGCAATGATATGTCAACATACAAAGCCTTTAGATTAGGATCCTGCTCTTTGTTCTTGTTTTCCTCAATGATTGCATTCAGATCAGTAAAAATAGGGTAATCCTCATTCTTAAGATTTGTTACATCAGTATCCCAGAATATTCCGAACTTATTATATAGCTCTATAAGGCAAATTTTTATTAGAGCCATGTGCTTATCATTAAAGGATGGCTTATACAGCTTGAAAAATATTTCGAGGCTTTTCATATGTAATGCAAGAGCACCCATTCCGTGTCCTTCATCTGAATAAAGCTTTTCTCCGTCTTCCTCCTCATCATCCAAAGGAACAGATCTTATCTGCAAAGGATTCAGCCTTCCCTTAATACCGCCCCCGCAATTAAGCCAGTCACCATGCAGATTTCGAGTTAATTCTTTATACTCTCTCTCCGGGTCAATAATAATAATCTTGGTTCCACGCATGTATTCACAAAGAATGATATCCTTAATTTTTGTGCTTTTTCCTACACCACCCACACCCATAATAACCATGTTGGAGTTTGTTCTATCTCCACCTCTCATCCATGGATCAATAACAACAAGGCCTCCGGAAGTATCCTTTCCAAAGTAATAACCCTGGCCGTCATTCAAACCGGTTGAAGCAAAGGGGAATCCCCCGATGAAGCTTGACATAGGTAATATTCTTTGTGTAATTTGTTCAATCTTTTCTTCGGTTGAATAGAATGGTGATATTTGCTTAAAGGCTTCCTTTTGAAGGCTTGATAATACTCTTCCTTTACACTTGGCAACAGCTATTGCACTTTCAACCTTCTGGCATACCTTTTTCAATGCCTTTTCATCTCGTGTTAATGGAGCGATCAACAAGCTCATAGCTCCGATTTTTTCACCTTGCTGATCGACCTGGATCATCATTTTTTCAGCATCATCTGCAGCACGCTTAGCACGAGATGCAACCAGAGCATCCTTAGCACTCTGCTCTTCACCGCGCTTTTGACGTATGGTATTTGATAAGCTCTCCAGGAATGCAGAATCATCAACAGGTGTAAATGTAATACTTGCAACTGTGGAAGGTATATTAGTAAGTTTTGATAACCAGCCATAATCCGCAGATTGTGGGTATTTAACAACACCGTATACTCTTCCAATATTTTCACCAATTACTATAGAGTTTTGTTTATATTCCATCCCTATAGGGGTTATGCTGTTAAGTAGTGCACCGTTTATAGGTATTTCTTCATTTTTCTTCGCCACTTATTATTCCTCCTTCCCGGCTGCAATCAGGCTTTCTATTATCGGCATGGCAGCTCGGACGTTCGTGCTCTCAATATGAACATATGCTGGATTTGTTATTAGGTTTGATAGCCTGACTATATCATCTTCCTTAAGAATTTCACCGTTAATGTTAACTGAAGTAAAATAACCTAGAATACTGAAGGCTCTTTTCTGCAGATCATTCTCCGAACCTTCGGAATACTTCTCCCAAACCTTGATATAGAATTGTCTTTCAACAACTTCTCCGGATAAAGCATAATTGCTCATTGCCTGCATCTCACTTTTAAGGATCTCTTTTTGTATTGGATCATTCGATTCTGATAGTAGCTCGCTGTATTCTTTTATTAGTGGAGAAATGTCTACAGGTCTACTCAAGGCCATAAAACCGAATTTAAAGGGTTCAGCTGATATTTCTGCAGTGAGCTGCCTGGTTAGTGTTCTTTTCTCTCTTCTAGAAAGCAGATCCGGAGATATAGGATAAATTCTTATGTAGGAAAAAACTAGGCCGTCCCTGGTATATAGGTACTTATCTGTTATGTCCTTTACATTTACAAATTCCTGGGCTGTCACTTCCTGTGGTGTCTTATTCTTAGATGTTTTTGAGTTATGAGTTCTTGTTGCCGGCGCAGCCTTTCTTTTATCGCTTTTATTAATCAAAACCAGGGCAATACCTCCACCGATCACTGCTATAACCGGAAATATGATTGCTAATATATTCATTTGTAATATCACCTCTCCTTGAATTAGTTGTTATAGTTTTCTTTTTTAATATAGGAGAAATCCAGAACATAGTATCCACTTGGCTCCCTTGATGGCTCCCATACATCCTCCGGATCTTCTTCAGGAGCATCTGCCTCCATATACTCAGCGCGATCTGTTCCATCATACTTCTGGTAATCAATATTCTCATTTGGAGATATTTCACCATTCGCATCATCCAACGTATCATCTTGATTGGAGGTATCCTTTAAGAGCTCTTCAATTAGTTCATCTTCAGGCTTCTCATCGAGACTTTCGTTATTCAGGATATTCTCATCATCCGAAGCACTTGATTTTTCTTCTTCTGTAACTTGATCTATTTCTTCCTTTTCCCGGTTAACCATCAGCTCCAGACTTAATAGGTTTTCAGCCACTACATCAGAGCAATTTATTATCCTGGTTATTAGTGTTGAAAGAATTCCAGTTATTGCTCTATATATTTTTCTGTCGATTATCTTTATTACTGTAAAGGTACATATTCCATAGGTCTTTTTATCAATCTTGATATTATCCAGTTTTTCTATTCCGATAAGGTTTATCTTTCCTCCCTTCTCAAAGTTTTCAGCTATATATGTTGCATTTTTATCCCAGGCGGTTATGTTAACAGGAATTTGATCTTTGCCACCCTTACCTATTACAAAAACGCAGTTATCCATTACAAATATCTTCTTGCCATCAACCACCACTTTTTTTAATTCAGGATCTCTGGCCAGACTTCCGGATATTATTAGCATTACCTAATCCCCCTCTCTATTTAATACAATAGAATTGACGGTAGAGTTGCCCCTACCGTCTGGTTTGAAAAACGTACTATTAGATTTCTGACTCATCTTCAGAATATTGTGGTTCAGCTGCATCCGATTGGTTTATTTCATCATTATTCTGGCTTTCGAGTTGCTCTTCCTGAGTCCTTTCAGTAAAACTGTTTTCAAGTCTGGATAATGTGTTGCCCAAAAACTTTACAGTGTTTATGTACATGTCCCAGTCTAAAACCTTTCTGACCGTAAATATGCACTCAGTAAATTCTTTGTCCCCAACCCTTCTTTCATGCGGAGTTTCCTGAGCCACAAGCTGAATACTGTCACCCTTGCTGAAATTGTCCTTAATGAATCTGGCATTGTCTCCCCATGCTGTAATATTCATTGGTACATCCTTCCCTAACTCCTTATTGTTTACGAATACACAATTATTGAGTACAGCATATGATCGCCCCTTATCCGATACCCCCTCTCTTAGTTCACAATCTCTTCCTAATCTCCCTGACATAATAAGCATTTTTATACACTTCCTTTCGCTTTATTAAATGGCAAAGCCATTTTGACAATTTTAATGATTTGATACAGAAAAGAAAAAACAGCCCGAAAGCTGTTTATTAATTTACATATATTGACATTATTTTTTATTTTTGTTACAATGATTATAGACCATGGTCACGAAGAGAAGAGATCAGTTTATACTTGGAAGGTCCGAACTGATCTCTTTTTCTATTTAGGCAATTTGACCTATGTAAAAATTGATTTGACATATGTTTACTTTTGATTTGAATTTGATATAATATAAATAGAGATTGCCACAATGTGTGGTCGCCTCAGTTATGATGGATTAGTTATTGAC
>JAEZIV010000298.1 GCA_023436515.1 Bacillota bacterium | reverse complement strand
ATATTACGCCTACAGCTACTATAAGTACTATAGCCGGGTAGGTCATGGCACTCTTTATCTTCTGGTGCAGCTTGTTTTCCTTCTCAAAATGTTCAGCCATTTTAGAAAATGTTCTGTCAAGCATACCACTGAGTTCGCCTGATTCTACCATGTAAATCAATATTTCAGGAAAAAGGTTATCATGCTTTTTCATAGATACCGACAGTGCCAACCCTTTTTGAATATCCTCATATATGTCTGAAATGCACTCCTTTAATGTAAGGTTGGTCGTTTGCTCCCTTAAAACATCCAATGCTGTAGCTATTGGAACCCCGGCTTCCAGTATAATTGAGAACTGCCTGCAAAATATTGCAAGGTCCTTAACTTTTACCCTTTGCTTAAAAATAGATATCCGTGATATATCGGTAAAGGCATTTAACTCCTTGGCCTCCACCAATAAATATCCCTTTAGCTCCAGTTGCTCGGCTAAACTGTCTCTACTGCTGAACTTGCCTTTTCCTTCTAATATCTTATCTTCAATATTTCTGGCCTTAAATTCAAATATTGGCATACCTTCCTCCTCTAATAAAAATTAGCTCTGCCAATCAGTCTGATAAATCTGGTTAAAGGGCAATTCCAATTGCATTTGTCAAATAGTTAATTCGATTAATATCCAGATTTTCAGAGAACTCAAGCCCGGGAATAAGTATTGAATTTGTTGCGTAACAAGGTACCTTGAAAATATGCTCTAAATACTCCTTTAGGTGAGGTAACTGTGAACCACCACCAGTAATGAGTATCTTTGATATTTTTTCACCTCCACACCTGGATGTATAAAAATCAAAGCATATATTAATATTTTTAATTATCTCGTTTACAACAACCTTTGAGGTCTCACTGCAATTCCATTCCAGATCATTATTGTAATCTCTCTTCAATACAATTCCGTATTTCTTTTTATACTGCTCTGCAAAGTCAGTCTTCAACTTATCAATAATAATCTTTTCAAATATTTCCTTGTCTATATTGCTGCTTCCAATTAGTATAACTCTATTGAATTCAATAACTTTATTCTTTAATACATTTACAATGGTTGTCTCAGAACCAAAATCCAGTACTGCTACAGTTCCCGAATCAAGTCTTTGGTTACGCTGAACT
The DNA here is from genome assembly GCA_023436515.1 of Bacillota bacterium. Classification (GTDB taxonomy): domain Bacteria; phylum Bacillota; class Clostridia; order Acetivibrionales; family DSM-1351; genus Ruminiclostridium. The sequence continues at coordinate 5,528 of JAEZIV010000298.1, read as the reverse complement.
TTAGTTCTGTCATCCTCTCTTAAACGTATTTCCTTATTAAACAATTTAGATATACTGTTTGCAGGTGTGTCTACTGATATTGGCTTCAGGTTAAGGCTGTTTAATATATCAACGTAACTGTTGATTATACTTTTCTTAACTGCTGTAACAAAAATTCTGCGCTTTTTCATACCACCCTTATAAACGTAATCAAGTATTTTATAATCAACACTGTGATCATCTATATTTATGGGCATAAAGCTCTCTATCTCTCTCATGACGTTTTCACCGACTTCATCATCGGGCACGTCATCGATCATAATTATTCTCGTAATTATATTTGTTCCAGACATTACGATTTTTGCTTCCTTTGCAGTTATATTGTTCTCCTGCATTAATCTTTTGATTTCCTCAATTACACGAGCTTTATTCTTAATTGCTCCATTTTTTATACAATCCTTTGGAGTATTTCCGATACCGAAGTTTACCACTTCTATTGCATCATTTTCTTTTTTGCGTACTTGCAAAACTTTAATTAACCTGAACCCTATGTCGATAGTTAAAAAGTAGTTGCTAAAAAACGAAAATGCCATTTCTTTCCCCCCTACAGTAGTTATTTAAACCATTATTCTTTTTAAATTATCAATATCTATTGCGTACTCACATGCCGATTCATAACTTATTTTCCCAGCTTTATATAACCTTGCAATACTGGTATCCATTGAGTGCATACCGTGCTGTGCACCATTATATATAAAGCTGTTTATCTGTGGTGTCTTAGCCTCTCTAATCAGGTTTGAGGTTGCAGGGGTCAATGTCATAACTTCTGTGGCAACCGACCGTCCCTGTCCATCCTTGTTGACAATCAGCTGCTGCGATATTATTCCCTGTAAAATAGTTGATAGCTGGTTCCTTACCTGTGGCTGCTGGTGGGGCGGGAACACATCAACTATTCTGTCAATGGTCTTAGCCGCTCCCACTGTGTGAAGTGTGGAAAATACCAAATGCCCAGTTTCAGCTGCTGTCATTGCTATTGATATTGTCTCAAGGTCACGCATTTCTCCAATAAGTATTACATCCGGGTCCTCTCTTAGAGCTGACCTTAATGCTTTTGAATATGAAACTGTATCATTTCCTATTTCTCTCTGGTTAACCACACTTTTTTTATGCTTGTGCATATACTCTATAGGGTCTTCAATTGTGAGGATATGGCATCTCCTGTTTGAATTAATATAATCCACCATAGCTGCCAGAGAGGTTGATTTACCACTCCCCGTAGGGCCAGTCACCAGTACAAGACCTCTTTGCTTCGCTGCAAACTGCCAGGCTATTGGAGGGAGCCCCAGCGTCTCGATATTGGGGATTTCATATGAAATACTACGAAACGCCATTGCTACCGAACCACGCTGCTTATATAAGTTGACTCTGAATCTCCCTATACCTTGAAGTGCAAAGGAAGTATCCATCTCACCATTACCGAAAAAAAGGTCGTACTTGCTATCTCCTATACATTGCTTAGCCAGCTCCTCGCAATCTTGAGGAGTCAGTACTTGATCGTCTTTGTAAACAAGCTCTCCATGAACTCTAAAGGTAATGGGAATACCTGCTGTTATATGTACATCGGAGGCACTTTTTTTAAAACACTCACACAAAATCTCATATAGATCCATTTGTATCATCCTAACTTATATCTGATTCAATCCTTGCTATAAGTAACCCTTAACATCTCATCCATTGATGTAGTGCCTGCTCTAACAAGCCTTATACAGCTATCTCTTAATGTACGCATTCCAAGTTTGATAGAAAGCTCTTTCAACTCGTCAGCTGTGCAATTTTTAGCTATCATCTCTCTATGCTTTCTGGTGATGTTCATGATTTCGTAGATAGCTATTCTTCCTCTATATCCTGAATTGCTACATTCACTGCAGCCTTTGGGCTGACAAATCCTTACCTCCTCATCCGTATCAAGTTTTAACATTTCCTTTTCATTTACATCAAGGATATGCTCTGTTTTACATACCGGACACAAACGTCTTACAAGTCTCTGAGCAATAACGCCAACAATCGAGGATGATATAACGAAGGGCTCGATTCCCATATCAATTATTCTTGTTATTGAACTTGCAGCATCATTGGTATGTAATGTACTTAAAACCAAGTGACCTGTAATAGCGGCTCTTGTGGCTATTTCGGCGGTCTCAGAATCACGGATTTCGCCGACCATTATTATGTCTGGGTCCTGTCTCAAAAATGCCCTTAGTGCTGAACCAAAAGTAAGTCCGGCCTTTGCATTAACCTGGACCTGGTTGATACCTTTAATCGCACACTCAACAGGATCTTCAACTGTCAGAATATTCACGTTGGGCTTACTAAGCTCTCTAAGTGCAGTATATAGGGTTGTGGACTTACCGCTTCCTGTAGGACCCGTTACAAGTACAATTCCATGGGGGTTGTCCATAATCTCATCAAAATCTTGCATATCATCGTCAAAAAGACCCAAGTCCTTTTTTGAAACATTGAATGCTTCCTTGTCGGCAATTCTTATAACAACCTTTTCACCATGAACTGTTGGAAGAATTGATACACGCATATCATAGTTCTTTTTATTTACCGTAATTGTTATTCTTCCGTCTTGAGGTATTCTCTTTTCTGCGATATTCAGCGAACTGATAATTTTAATTCTGGCAACCATAGAGGACAGTATTTTTTTATCATGCTTTATTATCCCGGTTAACTGTCCGTCTACCCTAAAGCGAATCATAATGCAATCTTCATAGGGCTCGATATGTATGTCGCTTGCTCGTTGAGCAATAGCCTTCTGAAAAATAATATTAACCATTTTAACAATTGGAGCATTAGAAACATCACTAAGGTCGTTTAAATCCTCCTCTTTTTGCTCTGTAGTTATCTCAACGGCTATTTCCTCATTTACCTTTTTCATTTCTTCGTCTAAATCTACATTCAAAACTTCTCTTTGATTAGCTGTTGAAATTGTCTCAACGGGTTCTTCCACAACCTCCACCGGTTGAGGAGCAGCCTGCTTCTCGTAGTACAGATCTATTTTTTCTGATATGTACTCATCCTTTGCAAGTAAAGGGATAATTTCCATTCCTGTCAACAGTCTCAGATCATCCAGAGCAAATACATCCGAAGGATCTGCCATAGCAACTTTAAGATTATCACCATCCTGTTCAATTGGAATAAGATTATATCTCCTCGATAAATTCTCCTTAACCAAATTTACTGTCTCAATAGGAATCTCCATGTCTTTCAAATCAATAAAAGAGGTGTTAAGCTGTACTTCCAAGAATTTGTATAACACATCCTCAGGTATAAAGTTCTCTTTAATCAGTATTTCACCAAGTTTACCGCCTCTTTCGGCTTGAATATTCAAGGCTTCCTCAAGAGTTTCCTCAGATAGTACTCCACTCTTTACCAGAAGTCCACCCAATTGGCTTTTGAAAATTGGGGAATTATTCTTATTCTGAACCTCCAAGATTTTTTGAATTTTAAGCTTATCGAGATTTGTAAGGTCTTCCTCACTTAGGCGCAAATCATTAAAATCATCTGCTGCAATTTCCTTCTCAACTTCTTTCTTAAACACTCTCTCAATAAGGTTTTCAATCTCTTTTTCACTACCCATTACCTGCACTATTTGATAATTTGTTGAAAGTGTCAAATCATCCATAGCATATAGGTCCTCAGGGTCCTTCATTGCTACATAAACCTTATCCTCATCTAGCTTAAATGGAATGGCACAATACTTTCTTATAATAGTTTCAGGTATTATCTTAAATACATCTGTATTTTCCAACTCATAATTTTCTAAATCTATAAAATCAATATTTATTCTTTTTGCTTTTGCAATTAGTGCTTGTTTTTCAGTTATAAAGCCATTCTCAAGTAATACCTCTAGAATTGGCTTATTTGAAGAAGCATTAAGGCTCCAGGCTTCTTTTAACTGTGATATTTTCAATAGACCCTCTTCAAGAAGAATATCTTCTATTTCCTTCTGAGCTATTCCCAACACAAATCACCCCATTAATCCATTTTATTTTTATTAATTGATGTAAATGGTTCTTTAGTCTTAGATTTAATAGTAATATCTTACGCTTTTTTGTAATAAATATTGTTCTGCTTGTTTTTTATGGTAATTTATATATTAACATATACAATTTTTATATTCAACCTATTTTGGTTAGTTCTACCAATATTAACGTTATTTTTTCTTCATAAATTAACAATTTTGCATATATCATCAAAACAACGTATTATTTGATAAAATTTTCACTTAATTCATGTAAAATAACTCTCAATCCTAAGTATCAAAATTTGAATTATTGCTCAAAGACTTTAGGTACACCTTCTGAGGCATATATACAAAGATAAAAATTTTGTCATTTCTTAAAATATTTCTCCATAACTATTTTAAAAGTCTTGTTTGAAAATTTGATGCTACTATATTGATAATGATATAAATGGTAGACCCTTTTACTAATACAGAAACCTCCAAACGCTTTATCTGCTGAATATTCGCTCAAAGGAGGATAGTCATTTTCAGTAATAAATATATGTCTTTATGTATCAAGAGATAGGTAACTCCAACTCCAGTTATGGAGGTAAAATTAACTTATGATCTTTAATATTAAATTCAATAAGTAGGCTGCTTATGCGGGAAATTTATTTCCTAATTTGGTATTAGTCTTTCCATACTTAATAACTTTACTTATTAGAGCCTGTCTCAAGTTAATAATACTCAAAGCATTGAGCTAAATACTTTAAGTATTACTTTACCGTATCAAAATAATTAACCTGGCAAAAAATAGTTTGAGAGATATTTGTACTCGAGCACAATATCCCCTTATATTCAAAATTTGTCGGTAGCAATAAAAAACTCCGAGCATATCTGCTTGGAGGCTTCATTTCCGGCTAAATCTCTATGTTAAAAATCTTACGGGAGTTTAAGTATTGAGTCCAATTACCAGGATACAACGAATGATACTAGAAAGCCTTGGGATAACAGAAGATATCCTACTGGAAAGTGTATGCAACCATAATGCATGATTTAGTGTATGTGATATTTTCATCGGTAATATAGGCTTATATATAAAAGAAAGCCTTATGGTATTATCCTCAAGACCAAAGCCCTCAAGGATAAATAGAGCTATTATACAGAAATACTGCCTAAAAATAAACAAGCCCTCGAGCATTTCTGCTTGAGGGCAAAGTCTTGACCACATTTGAGTCTTAGTAAATCACTAGTGTCATGAAGATAAATAAAGAAAGCCTTGAGTTATTCACTCAAGACCAAAGCCCTCAAGGATAAATAGAGTTATTATACAGAAATACTGCTTCAAAATAAAACAAACCCTCGAGTAATTAGCTTGAGGGCAAAGTCTTGACCACATATAAATTTTAGTGATTCACTAGTGTCCTTTCCTAAAAATCGAGTAGGAGGTAGCCGATTATTTCAGCTACCGACCTCTCACAGCGCCGTGCATACCGTTCGGTACACGGCGCTTCAATAAGAATTAACATACTTTCATATA
>JAEZIV010000287.1 GCA_023436515.1 Bacillota bacterium | reverse complement strand
AATGGCTTTTCATTTTCAATAGTGGCTTTTCAAATACAAAAACTGCGTTTCGTTTACAAATATTCACTTTTCTATTACAAAGGTTGCATTTCACTTTACAAAGTAGCATCTCACCTTTCTATTTTCCCCTTAAATGTAAATATAAATCTATAATTATCGTTTGTCAATAATAAATTATCAAAAATTAATAATTATTAGTTGAATATCAATTACTTAACGGTTGCATTTCGATTTACAATTAAGGAAATTGGTTTTGAGCTTGTGATATGAAATACTTGAAATATATGGTAATATATTAATGATTAATAACATCATATGGAGGATCACATGATAAAGGAGGCGCTTTAGGTTTCAGAAGAACATATTATATTGTTTTGGATCGGGTGAATATTAGGTTAGATATTTTACTGGGGGCTGTATCTCTTGGACTGCTTTGGGCAGTTATGACAATCGGGGTGTATATAACCTACAGAATTTTGGATATTGCAGATTTAACAGTTGAGGGTAGTATTGCAATGGGAGCGGCAATAGTGGCTAAAGCCATTAGTGTGGGTATAAATCCATTTGCAGCCACCAGCCTTGCGTTGTTGGGGGCTTGACGGCAGGACTTATAACTGGACTTTTGCATACAAAACTGAAGATACCTGCACTATTGTCAGGTATTATGACAATGATTGCGTTAAGCAGAAGCCAGACAATAAGAAGAGGCGGTAAGCAAAACCTTGCTCACCGCCTCTGGTTCGAATGTATTTTATTGATATCTTATGCTTGCCCCGCTGGGCGTACACTCATATTATTACTTTGCAATTACTGCCTTTGCCTTAGCAATTATGTTTTCTGCTGTGAAGCCATAGTGCTTGAACAACTGATCTGCAGGACCTGAAGCACCAAAGGTGTCTATTGAAACAACTTCACCCTTTAAGCCCACATACTTATGCCATCCAAAGGAAGTACCCGCTTCAACTGCAACTCTGTTAGCTACTGAGGAAGGTAATACGCTTTCCTTATATTCTGCTGATTGTCTTTCAAAGAGTTCCATAGAAGGCATACTAACAACTCTTGCGTCAATACCTTCAGCCTGAAGCTGCTTTCCAGCTTCAAGAGCCTGATGAACCTCTGAACCTGATCCAATAATAATAACCTGTGGAGTTGCATTCTTGGAATCCAATAAGGTGTAAGCACCCTTTAATGCAACCTTGCCGTCAATATCAAGCACAGGCAGGTTCTGCCTTGTTAAAACCAGACAGGTTGGTGAAGAAGGATTAGTAACAGCTGTAAACCAGCCTGCGGCTGTTTCGTTGGCATCAGCCGGTCTGAAATCTATAAAGTTAGGTATGCTTCTGATTGCAGCCAGCTGTTCAATAGGTTGATGAGTAGGTCCGTCTTCTCCAACACCTATACTGTCATGTGTCATAACATAGGTTACAGGAGTATTCATCAGAGCTGACAATCTCATTGCACCCTTCATGTAATCTGTGAATACGAAGAAGGTTGAGCAGTATATCTTTAAACCACCGTAAATAGCCATAGCGTTTGCTATCGCGCCCATACCGTGTTCTCTTACACCAAAGTGGAGGTTTCTTCCGCTGTAATCCTCTGCAGAGAAATCTCCCATATCCTTCATGTGAGTCTTATTTGAAGGAGCAAGGTCAGCTGAGCCACCAACAAAGTTTGGAAGCTTCTTTGCCAAGTAGTTAATTAGGTTACCTGATATAGCTCTAGTAGCATTTGGCTTAGTGTCAAACTTCCAGAAGTCTGCATCATTTAACAGAAGCTCTGTATAATCGCTCTTCTGCCAAATCTCCCATTCCTTTGCGAGACCGGGATATTCGGCAGCATATTTTTTGAACATATCATTCCAAGCTTCTTCCGCTTTGATACCGTCCTGAACAAAATTCTTTGTGAAGCCTGCAACCTCTTCATTTACGTTGAAGCAGTCGTCCTTGCACATTCCAAGGTTTTCTTTAGTTTTAGCCAGAGCTTCTTCTCCTAAAGGTTCTCCGTGAACGGAATGACTGCCTGCTTTAGGTGATCCATAACCGATCTGTGTATTAACTATTATAATTGATGGCTTATCAGCTTCAGCTTTAGCCTTTTCAATTGCAGCACTGATATCCTCAACACTATTTCCGTCCTCAACCTTGAGCACCTGCCAGCCGTAAGCATCAAAACGCTTTGCTACGTCTTCTCTGAAGGCAATACTTGTATCTCCTTCAATAGTGATCTTATTGCTATCATATAGAAGTACAAGCTTACCAAGCTTTAATGTTCCCGCCAATGATGCAGCTTCTGAAGCAACACCCTCCATAAGACAGCCGTCACCTGATATTACATAGGTGTAGTTATCAACTATGTTGTAGCCTTCCTTATTAAATTTTGCAGCCATTAATCTCTCAGCCATTGCAAAACCCACACCATTTGCCACACCCTGACCAAGAGGTCCGGTAGTAATTTCTACGCCTGCAGTGTGACCGTATTCAGGATGCCCCGGAGTCTTACTTCCAAACTGTCTGAAATTTTTAAGATCCTCAAGAGATACATCGTATCCAAAAACATGAAGAAGTGTGTATAACATTGCTGATCCGTGTCCTGCAGAAAGAACAAATCTGTCTCTGCCAGCCCACTTTGGATTCTTTGGGTTATGCTTCATGTGCTTAGCCCAAACAGAATAAGCAATTGGTGCCGCACCAAGAGGCAGACCGGGATGTCCTGAATTTGCTTTTTGAACAGCTTCGGCAGCCAAGATTCTAATGGTATTTATACATGCTGTGTCTAATTGACTCATTATTAAGTCCTCCCCAATAATCTATTTTTACAACAATAGTTATTTAATCCCCAGGTAGAATTAGTGTTAATCCCGCTTGAGAATTCTAAAACCATGTCATAATTATCGTAATAAGCTATTATTAATAAGTACCTTCGGTACACATTTAAAGCCAATAATATATTAACACAAAACATCATAAAAAATAATAGATTGTTAAAAAAATACCCAAAATTTCTAAGATAATCATGAAAAACGGTCAATATATGGATATGCTTTATAACGGCAGTGTTTTTTTATAGGAAATTTATATAAAAAGGAGAGGCGGTGCTCTATTTTTGGTATAATACATAATAGGAATTTTTTAGTAGCAATACCCATTTGAAATATTTATTACCGGCAGCTTGCTTAAAAAATACCTTTTTTGTTAGCGGCTATACCCGGAATCACGGCTAGTGCAATGAGACAATTTGAGGAGTGAGAGGTTATACAATGACGGAAGCCAACGAAAAGCACAGGGAAAAGTGTGGTGCAAGTAAAGCCTGCTGCAGCTTTTGCTGTACTCAGATAACTGATTTCTCGGTTAAGGTGGGAAGAACTGAAATATTGCACAATATAAACCTCCATTTACATTGTGGTGAGCTTACGGCCCTTATAGGACCTAATGGAGCCGGTAAAAGCACATTGCTAAAGGCAATACTCGGCGAAATAAAGCATGAAGGAAATGTGGTTTTTGCAGGAGCAAATGGCAGCAGTACAGGAAAACCCATGGTAGGCTATGTACCTCAGCAATTGGAATTTGATACTGCCGCGCCAGTCAGTGTAAAGAACCTTTTTGCCGCCTGCATGGGTAAAAAGGCGGCTTTCCAGGGTACCTCCCGGGAGTTGACGGATAGGATACTGGGCTGTCTGTCCCGTGTGCAGGCAGAAGGCTTGATTGACAAAAGGTTGGGCGCCTTATCAGGGGGTGAGCTTCAAAGGGTTTTGCTGGCACTGGCACTGGAGCCTGTTCCGCAGCTTCTGCTAATGGACGAGCCGGTTTCAGGCGTTGACCGAAAGGGCCTGGAAGTGTTTTATGAAATAGTCTCCCAAATAAGAGAACAATATGACCTTACAATCATATTGGTATCCCACGATCTGGATCTGGTAAAAAAACATGCAGACAGAGTGGTTCTGCTGAATAAGACTGTAATTCTCAACGGTAAGCCTGATCTGGTCTTTAGTGATCGGAGATTACACGAAACCTTTGGGTTGTCTGGAATTATCAGTGAAAATGAACAATAGCAGAGAAATAGGTTCTGATAAAGTATATGAAAAGAAGGGGTAATACTTTGGACGCAATATACAGTTTGCTGGACGTCATCCTTCCCTTTGATTGGCTAGGCTATGACTTTATGAAAAATGCCTTTCTGGCTGTATTACTGATAACTCCGGTGTTTGGTATTCTGGGGACCATTATAGTTAACAATCGCATGGCATTTTTTTCAGATGCCCTAGGGCATGGTGCTTTTACTGGGATTGCCATAGGAAGTGTTTTGGGTATACTGCAGCCGATATGGTCGGCAGTAGTATTTTCAATAGGCTTTTCTATACTGATCACAATTATTAAGAATAAAACAAAATCTTCTACCGATACAGTCATCGGTGTATTTTCTTCAGGAGCAATTGCGTTGGGAGTAGTGCTTGTGACATCTGGTGGCATAAGCTATAATTCATATCTAGTGGGTGATCTGTTAAGTATTACCCCCGTTGAGTTAGGAACACTTCTGGTGCTTGCTGTTATAATTGTTCTCATGTGGCTTCTTTTCTACAACAAGGTTTTATTGGTAAGCATAAATATTTCTCTGGCAAAAAGCAGAGGCATAAATACTACCGCGGTTGAACTTGCCTATACATCAATAATTGCGGTAGCTGTAACATTATCTATACAGTGGATAGGTTTGCTTATAATAAACTCGTTGTTGGTTCTGCCGGCAGCTGCCGCCAGAAATGTGTCATCAAGTGCAAGGCAGTATAATATTCTGACCATTCTGATATCAATAGTTTCTGGGATACTGGGACTAATTTTATCCTTCTATTTTGACACAGCAACCGGGGCCACAATTGTCATAATCTCTTCAATTATTTACTTTATAACTCTTGGACTTAGAAGGAGATTTGAATAAAAACGGCTATTACAAAACGTACTAAAATAAAATTTAGACCATTTTTGTAAATCTATTTAATTATTTACCAATAAATGATAATATGAATGTAAATATTTTGTAGAAATTTAATTCTATAAAACGACATTTGTCTAACGTATTTAACATGTCATTACATTCTCATCTATATAAATATTGTCGTTTATTATTTAAAGGAGATAATTCAATGGATGAAAGACAAGTCAAACAATTAACAAACAGGACAGTATTGATTATAAATTCGATACTTAGCTCATTTTTGTCAATCGGTTATATAGTTGAATTTATAAAGGGAACCAGAACCCTGCAATATGTATTGGTTTTTGTACTGGTTGTTATAATTCCGATAGCAGCTGCCCTGACAGTCTATCTTAGGAACAGACCGAGTGATATAGTAAAATACATAACTATCTCTGGATATATGATAATTTACTCAATAGCACTTATCACTTCAAGTTCGCCTCTGTCCTTCGTTTATATTTTTCCTATCATGGTAATGTATATATTATACTTTAATTTGAAGCTTACTGTGGTCAGCTACTCCTACGTTATACTATTAAATGTTGTTGTTATAGGATATAAGGTCTTATCTGGACAGGTGGATGCAAAGACCTCCACGGATCTTACAATACAATTTGCAGCAGTTGTCCTTTTCGGTATTTCGATTATCCTTTCAACGAAGATATCTAATCTGTTCAATACCACAAAAATCAACAGTATCAAAGCCCAGCAGCTCAGACAGGAGGAAATTCTCGCCAATGTGTTAAGAGCAGCCGACATCATGGATAAAAATGCAAATGAGCTAATGAGCTTTATGAGTTACTTCAGCACATCCATGGGACAGGTAACCTCTGCGGTTGATGAAATCTCCAGAGGAGCGCAAAAAACCTCTGAAAGTATGTCACAGCAGTCACTTTATACATCAAGGATAACAGAGATAATTGATATAACCTCTAAGCTATCGAAGCAAATGGGAGAGCTGTCAAGGAGCTCCTCTGAAGATGTAAACAGAGGCTTCGATATAGTTAATAAGCTGAATGAAAATGCCTTAGTAGTCAACAATCAGAGTAAAAAAGTTGAAGAATTAATGCAGGAGCTTAAGGATAAAACCGGCGAAATCCTTGGCATTACATCAATAATTTCCGGTATAAGCGCCCAGACCAATCTTCTTTCTCTTAATGCATCCATAGAGGCTGCAAGAGCGGGTGAGAGCGGAAAGGGCTTTGCAGTGGTTGCAGATGAAATCAGACAGCTTGCTGACCAAAGTAAGCTGTCTACGTCTAGAATTTCAACTATAATTAATGACTTGAACTCTAAAGTATTGGAATGCTTCCAACAGATTGAAGGTACAAGATTCACAAATAATGAACAGAACGAATACATCAGAAATACTAAGGCTGTTTATGAAAACATAAGTACGAATACATATAAGCTGGTAGGTAATATTGATCAAGTCAATGAAAAGATAAATACCATAGTAGACTCAAACGATCAAATAAAAGAAAGCATAAGCACTATAGTGGAGGTAAGCCAGCAGACCGCAGCCAGTTCCCAGGAGGCAAGTGCAATGGCCAGCGACAACATGAGTGGTTCAGATAAGCTTATCAAAAAAATTAATGAAATCATTGAAATAGCAAAGGAAATAAAAAAGTATAAGGTACAGTAAGTAAAAAATGTATTGTTACCACAGGGATAATTGCAAAAAAGTAAATCCGAAAGCTTAATTTAACCAATAAAACTAAAACTGACGCCCTAGTAATGGACGTCAGTTTAATGTTTTCGTTTTATGTATTTAACAGATGCTTCATAAGCGTTTGGAGCTTTGGTATTACTCCTCCTGGCAGGTGCTCATGACCAAAATATCTGAATGTAGCTATCTCCTTTGAACAGGTCATGTGATTATAGGCCGCAAAGATGGTGGACGGAGGCGTTATTGTATCTATAAGCCCTGAGCTGACCCAGGTATGACATTTAATTCTTGGAGCCAGATTCATTATGTCAAAATAGGATAAAGTCTTTTTAGCCTGCAGCTCTATTTCAGGTGCGGTATTTCTTCTGAAATACTCATTAAATTCATTATAGGGTCCTGTAGGAGTAATCTCAATTGCCCTGTCAAAATTTGATAGGTAGGGGAAATCTGCCACAGCTACTACAGGAATATCACTTAAGGCTGCTGCTGCTAGTGTCAGGCCGCCCCCTTGACTTCCTCCGGTAACACCGATTCTTTTTGGGTCAACATTATCAATGGAGGATAAAACCTCAAGAGCGCAGACCGCATCAAGGTAAACTGCTCTGTAATAGTATTCCTCGGGGTTGAGGATACCCTTTGTCATCCAGCCTGAGGCATGACCTGTGGAAGAGGGCACATTATCGCAGCTATGCCCCTGCTGACCTCGTACAAGCATCTGAAAGCAGGCATATCCATGTAAGGCCCAGTTAACGGTTTCATGTAGGTTACCCTCTAAAGCCCAGTTATAGCCGTGAAAAAGCATTAAGCCGGGATGAGGACCTGCTGTATCGGGTATGGCAAAAGAACCCTGTATATTTGCATTGTTATAACTTAAAAAATCCAGAGTAAAGACCTTAACACCTTTAACCGGATAATCAACAGAAGTTAAAGAATATTTCAGAGGAATTTCAGCCAGCTCCTCAAGAGCTTTATTCCAAAAACTATCAAAATCAGGTTGACGGGTAAGCGCAGGCTTATAGTTTTTTAACTCCTCTAAGGGTAGATCAAAAAGTTGCTGCATATAGACAATCTCCTTAATAATATGTATTTTATAAGCTAATATTATTATACTCTCGTCAGTTTATAGTAACAAGTCCAAACCTAGCAATATAGTTTATTCACAGACTTATGCACATTATCCACAATACGGGCTGTTAAAAATAATAACATTAACATAACGCTGGAAATCCTTTATTTACTGGGGAGGCACCACCTTTACACAGGTTATTGACAGTTTTTATACTCTATCCACAATTGAGTAATCAACAGAAAAATAACAAATTATTTATAGTTATCAACAATAAAAGGCAGTGAGCTAAGCCACTGCCTTTTATCATAATTGATAATAATATTATTATTCCTCGTCGGCATCCAAATCCTCGTCTTCATCAAGGATATCTTCTTCTACAACCAGTTTTTTATCTGAATCATCCAATCTCTCCAGATACTCATCAATTAAGTCAACTGCTTCAGATTTGCTCATTGCTTCAAAATTAACTTCACTTATATCTTCTCCCAATTGCTCTGCAAGCTCACGTATATATTCCACCTGCTGGGAGGTTGCTAATTCGACCATTGATTTAATGTGTTGGTCGCACTTCTTGTTTGTACAGCTTCCCTTGATCTTCAATGAACCGCACTTGTTACAGAATTCCATAAAAAATATCACCCCGCATTTATTACTATAGCTTTATATTATAATCCAGTCGGGGTCAATATGCCCCTAAGAATAGGCCACAGTGCGACCTGTCATCTAAAAAAAACGATATTTATATATTATAATACGTGCTAACGCATTCAATGTAAATATATAATTTCTTTTTTTATAAATAACTAAAACCATAATATGCATAAAAGTAATAAAATACAAGTAACTGCTTTAAAATTTCCCTATCTTTGAGTAATTTTCATTAGTAGCTTCCCTGAGGATTTAAAAATAAGCACAAATACTACAGAGTTAATGCCGGCCTTCATTAGATTAAAGGGCAATAGTACCGGCACAATTAACTCAATAACAGCACTTAGAGTATTACCTGTAAACAATGGATAGAATATCAGGTTTAGAGGAATCATAACAGCTGTCATAGAAAGGGTACCAACTATTGCTGCAAGGATCAAGCCCTTGGTTGTTTTGCTTCTTGAGTAAACTGCAGAGGATGAGCCCACCAGGGCGGAGGCGGCAAAAATATGCATGGCACAGCCAATCCAGCCGCTGCTGCTGCTTACAGTCAAGGCCTGAACTACTGAGGTCACAATACTGAGTATAATTCCCGCCAGTGGTCCGAAAATAAAGCCCCCCATTAATATAGGAATATCTCCTGCATCATACTCTAGATGTGGTGACGCGGGGAACGGGAATCTCAAGGGAGAGAGTATGAGAATAATTGAAAGGGCTATCAATATCCCCATGGTTGTTATTTGCTTGATTCTAAATCTGTTCATACTAAATTACCTCCTGAGAGTTAGTTTGGTATGCGTTCTTGCAGAATGTGTTGAAGAATATAAAAGCTCTGTGAATAAATCCACAGAGCTTAATAGACAGATTTGCAACGCAATTCTTCTTCCATCCAGACTGTACTGTCGGCCACGGGATCTCACCATGTCTGCTTTCGCTCGCGGGCTAATGCAAAGTATGCACATTACCGCCGGTAGGGAATCTCACCCTGCCCTGAAGATACGCATTATATAGTTTTATGTAAATAAGGTACATATATAGGAATAAATATTTATTCCTAATACATTGTGAAAATTATACCACTCATATGCAAACTACGCAAGGGAAATATTTGTTGTTTAGCAGCCTTGTTTAGCAGCAGCTAGATCTCGATTCCTGTCATACATAAAATTTGCTGCCGCATAATGGGCAATAATTTGCAGAAGGTTGGTACTTAAAAGGTAAATGTGTTAAAATTGGAAGTAGAATTGAATAACAAATTACATAATAAAATCAAGTATTTTGGAGGAGCTATGAAGGTAAGAAAAGCGATAATACCGGCCGCAGGCCTCGGAACAAGATTTTTACCTGCCACAAAGGCCACACCTAAGGAAATGATCCCTATTGTGGACAAGCCTACAATACAATACATAGTAGAAGAAGCTGCAGCTGCAGGCATTGAGGATATTCTTATTATCTCCGGACGAAATAAGAGAGCTATTGAGGATCATTTTGACAAGTCCTATGAACTGGAGGAGGAGCTCCATAGAAAAGGCAAGCAGGAGCTGTTGAGCAGTGTTGAGGAAATATCCAACATAGCAAACATACACTATGTAAGACAAAAGGAAGCAAAGGGCTTGGGTCATGCCATTTACTGTGCAAAGTCCTTTATAGGTGACGAGCCCTTTGCTGTTCTACTGGGGGATGATATTGTGGATTCCGAAAAACCCTGTATTAAGCAGCTGATGGATATATACAATGAGTACAGGACCACTATACTGGGTGTTCAAAAGGTTCCAAAGCACGATGTCTCAAAGTACGGAATTATTGCCGGTAACCAGATAGATGAAAGAGTCTTCAAGGTTAAGGGACTTGTTGAAAAGCCAGAGGTTGATCAAGCCCCGTCAAACATTGCAATACTGGGCAGATACATAATTTCTCCAAGGATTTTTGAATTCCTTGAAAGGGCTACTCCGGGTAAGGGAGGCGAGATTTGGCTTACAGACGCGCTCCAACAATTGATGGAGTGTGAAGCCATGTATGCCTATGATTTTGAAGGAGATCGCTTTGATGTGGGAGATAGAATAGGCTTCCTCAAGGCTACTGTGGATTTTGCGTTGAAGAGAGAGGAATTGAGAGCTGAATTTGCGGCTTTCCTCAAGGATAGGGTGGAAAAGTTGCCATAGGGGTTAGCTGATAGAAGCCAACCAAGAAGACTGTTTGGTCGGGAATAATTGTTGAAGGTCAATTATTGGAAAATAAAAGGAGCACCTTGCGGCTTGACATAGTGTCTTGCTTTTGAGGTGCTCTTTGCATTGGCCCCAGCAGGGGCGCTTTAAACTTTAATTTAATTCACATTCTTAAATTGATAAGTGACGGTATTGCCCTTTGCTTTGACGAGAACATATTTTGCCGCATTCTTATTTTTATCACTGAAGCCGTTAGCGTCAAAACCTGCGGTAGTGATATATTTTACGCCCTTATCCATATAGCTTGAGTTTGTAGTGTCCTTGTAAAACACCCAGACATTCTTTTCGGGATTCTGCTTTTTATAATCTGAAAGCATATCCTTGAGTAACTGGCCTTCCTTACGATCGGTAAAGTTTGAAGGATTGTCCTGCAGGAATACAAAGAGATTATTGCCGGTGAAGGTACTCAGCTGATTCTTAAGCCAGAACCATTCGTTTGCATTTGTGGCTCGTAATCCTCCATTGGCTGTGTTCAGCTGTATCAGTCTGTTACCATTCTGATCCAGAGCTTTATAGCTTTCAGTCGTAGATAGCATAGGTACTTTTGTCAAGGACTTCAGATTATCATTGGAGCCCACCACTACAGAGGCCTGAAGGTACTTGTTTATTCTTGAGGACAGGGCATTCAACATACTCATTTGAGTCTTGTCCTTGTCTGCCGTATAGGCGATTGACTGTCCAAAGACCGCGAAGTTCAGGGCGTCATTTCCAGAAACGTTACGGTCCTTAAGGGATTCATCCTTGGGGACTGTATTAACTGCCAGCTTGGAAGGGGCTACTTCGGGATATCCTGAATAAACCATGGTCAGGTTATCGAAGTACAATGTACCTGATGCCTTTTTACCTGTGTTTTGAAGTGCATAAATTTTGGTGATCTTTGAAGGGTTAATATCTTCAAGTGATACCTCTAGGTACTTCCAGCCCGTCCAGTTAATTTCCTTAGCAAAGGTTTTATACTGTGGGGCACCCTTTTGATCGTATATTATTGCACCTATCAATACAGGCTTTTTCGAGGAACTATACACCCACAAGCCCAGCTTTGAGGTTGTGCTGTCCAGTCCTATTCCGCCACCGGTAAGATTAATGTAAGCAGCTCTGTTTTCTTTAAGAGCGTTGTTAAAATCATACGTTAGCTTACCTGAGTAAGGGCCTGACTTATAAACATTAGTAGCCGACTCATATTTTCCTTTTACGTTTTTAGATGACAAATCTACAGTCAAGGGAGCTTTGTTATTAAAATCCTCGATAATCTTTTTAACTCCAGGCTGGCTTATTGAAACAGGACAGAAGACCTTTGCCCCTCCAAAGGAGGCTGATACATACCCGGTACCCTTAGCAGCCGAGGTAAACACGTTTGATTCAAGAGTCCCAACCTTGTTTAGTACTCCCCATACCACATTCGACGGATGAATACTTGCGCTAAAGCCGTTTTTATCATAGCCCTTGATTGTAAAGGTGGTGGTTTTTTCTGGAGCTGTGTTCAGACTACTGATGTTTAGCTCCAGTTTTGCTGGTGCTGCGAGTACCGTAATCGGACAGGTTCCAACCACTGAATCACCTACTTTTGCGGTAATAACTGCTTGGCCGGCAGTCGTAGGAGTAAATACATTTTCGGTGAAGGTGCCCTTTACCCCTGAAACTGACCACTTTATGTCAGTATAGTTCACTGCCACCGGGTTCAGGTATTTATCCAAACCTTTGACAGTAAAGGCTCTTTGAGAGTTTACAAAAACATAATCCTCGTAAGCGCTGACAAGAAGTGAATCAAGGGGCCCTTTTTCTGCAACGGAGAATACTCCAAGGGATGCGGTTACTTTCCTTTCAAAGCCGTCAGCCGGGGTATTGACAGTTGATATAGCCGAGTCCCCTGCCTTCCTTGCAACCATTGTAGTTGAACCGCCTCCATCATAGTTCATGGCATTGGCACAGCCTATTTCCTTCATATATTCTGCCAGCTCAAGCTGGGTCATACCAATGCTGGTACCTGGCTGCCTGCCGTCAACGGTTACTATCATCAGAGTCTTTCCGTCTGCAGATACACCTGCGGCGGTTCTAGGCTGTCTGGAGGTTGCAGAGGCAGAGTGTGTAAAGGTAGACAGTATATTGCCGTCCTTAACCAGCATGGTTCCACCTGTGAGAGCTGTTTTCATGCCGACCGAATCCACATTTGTCTTTATTTCATAGCTGACAGGATCTCCAACCTTAAAGTTATCTGTCAGGTACTTGATTTCACCGTAGGTCGCAAGCACTACATATCCATTTTTGGGAATTGAAATTCCTGGCATGTTTGATCTGAATTCCTTCACAACACCATCTTCAACGACCATTTCAAGCCAGGTTGGATATTTTTGGGATACGCCCGGAGTTGTACTGTTCCATTTAGAATCTACTATGTGTATGCCATTAAAATAATTGTTATATCTGTTATAGGCGGCAATTTTCTTTCTTTCGCCTGAGGGTACAACCAATTCTACCTGAGTATCAAGATAAGCGAAGAGGGGATTATTTGCAGTATCCAATATAAAGGTAGCCATATCGGTATTGTTTCTTACTGAAGCCATGTCAAATTGACCATTTGACATAACCGGACCGTAGGTTGCTCCGGTATCCATGTCGAAGAAGCTGCCATTTACTGCGGCTACAGCTCCGTTTCCGCTAGCAATGCTTTTAACCGTGGACGGATTAGATATACCTGCTTTATTTATTATGCTGTCTACTTTAACATTTGCATTTGTCAAGTCTACTTTGAGTACATTGGTGCGGATCCATCCGCTGGTTGTAAAGCGGTCAGATTTTTCAAGTACTACACCGGAGGTTACGTTCTGCTTCTCGACAGTCTGATTGATTACTTGAGGTGCTGCTAATGCACCGGTACTTAATGAAATAATTAAGATGGCAAGCGTTACAAAAAACGCAAGCCCTTTTCTTATGTAAGTGTTTTTTTGCATTATACTCTCCATTTCTATTCTATCTTTGAATTTTTACTCATTCTCCTTTTCATGTAAAATCAAATACAAATCATTTATATCCTGCTTTAAGCCGCGGGATAATATATTGTGGATTTTCTGTTATTCATGCCAGCCATCAAGCTCTGCCCTCTTTATTGCACCAAAAAGATTGCTTTTTATATCTCTGTTTTCTTTTTGTAGCTGGGTTAGCAAGTCCTTTACATATTGACGCTTAGTTTTTCCATCAATATGGCAGGGACTTTTAACTATGGGAAACAAGCCTGCTTTGGCAACAGCCCTAATCTGTTTTTCCTCGGTATAAATAAGTGGACGGATAAGAAACAGCTCTTTTCGGTCCAGATATGTGACTGGAGAAAAAGTATGAAGGTTACCTTCATAAATAGTGCTGAGCAATAGGGTCTCTATGGCGTCATCCCTGTGATGGCCCAATGCTACCTTGTTGCAGCCCAATTTTTTTGAGACATTGTGAAGAGCACCTCTTCTGAGATTGGCACACATTGAGCAAGGGTTTTTCTCCTGCCTGTACTCAAAGATTATTTTTCCTATCTGGGTCTCTTCAATGGTATGATTTACGCCTATTTGACGGCAATACTCTGTGACGGGTGAAAAATCAGCATTTCCTATTCCCATAGTCAAACTGATTGCTTCAATTTCGAATTTTTTTGGATAAAATCTTTGAAGTTGTTTCATGGCAGAAAGTAGTGTCATGCTGTCTTTCCCACCGCTTACTCCTATAGCAATCCTGTCACCGCTGTCAATCATGTTGTAGTCCTGAATAGCTCTTCTAACCTGCCCTAGGATACGTTGTATAAGCACCACTCCTTTGGTTCTGAATTACATTATTTGCTTAATCCCTCTAGTTGCGGAAGTTGAAAAAGTAACGAAGGACTACACAAATAATACTAGAAATTTATTGTTTAATTTATTCCTTATTATAGAAAAAGTCGCATGACGGTTCAAGTCAATTTAGATTTCAATTGTATTACATATGAAGGGAGGTAGTGTGATAAAAGTGGTATTAGCGCAGTATTACAAGCTGTTGAAGGCTATTTGAAGCAGCAATATCCGTATAGTCGCTCCCTTTGCTAATAATTATAAAATTGCTGCTCATTTTATCCACGTTATAAAAATTATCAGTGAAATATCTGAAGGAAAGTCTGACGTCAGTATGGAAAATTCGAATTAAATGCTCCAGGCTGTTAAGGTAGAAGGATAAGAATTTGGTTTTATCGCTTTTTAGCGATCCCTTAAGAATGCAATTATAGTTAAAAAGATTCTCCTTTGAAAGTAATACCAGAAAGCTACTCCCGGAATCCAGTGTGGCTATGGAGTCCACTTCGAAGCAAAGATCCTCCAAAGCCTTGTTTACTACTTCAACCTTCAGACCGCTTAAAAAATCGAGATAAATATCGTCTATGGCCTCATAAATTGCAAGAGGCTTATATATAACCGCTTCGCTGGGATTCTCACCGAATACCTTTCTGAAGGCTCGTGTATAAACCTCGTGGGATTGAAAGCCGTAACGATAAGCAAGATCGACTATTTTGCACTTTGAATTAAAAAGGTCCTTATAGGATTCGGATACCTTTCTCCTTAGAATATAATCGTATACTGATATGTGGGTATGCTTCGAAAACTCCCTTGAAAAATAAAACTGGGAAAAGGAAACAGCCTTCGCCACATCACAGACGCTTATTTCATTTTGAAGGTTTCTCTCAATAAACGCGATACTCTCGAGCACTGTGTCCTGCATTGTCATACTCATAGGGCTTCCACCGGAATATAGGCGTCCATAATGGATTTATCTATGTTATCCATGCCCTTGAATCTCTCATCATAGGCTTGGATAATATATGAAGAGCTTCTTCTAACTCCTTTTGCCGGTAGTATATCAGAGTCCAGCTTCAGCCACCAATCACTGGTTATTTCATTCCCAAAGAGTGTTATCTTTATATAGTCGGATTCGGGAATAAATTTTGAAGATAACTCAACCGGCAGCTGCGCCATGCTAACCTCTTCACCCACAAACACTTCAAAATAACCCTTTGTGTCGGTTTCTCTTCCATATATGTGTATCTCGTACATATTGGACCTATTGTAGGAATATGATCTCTGAGGATGGGCAGCAAGAAAGTCCATAAACCGGCTCCAGGTCTTGCCGATTTCATTTTCAGAGTCCCACCCGCATTTTGTGCTTATTGGGTCTCCATAAAAACTAAGGCCGCCAAGTAGTATGGGATTAAGATGAACCAATTCCACTTCCATATGATTTCTCCTTGAGCAAAATTCATCAAACTTAAGTTTATTTTATCACATCAAACAGGTGTATTGAAGCACAAATCATCAAGAGGGTAGAACCCGTTAGTTATATAATCAGCATGTAAAATATTTGATTGGAGGAACGAAATATGTCAGTGACTTTTAATCCCATAGGAAGGGTAAAAATTGAAGGTAGGCGCTATTATATTGAACTGGAGGAAAAATTTTTTGAAGCAACTCTGGGAATAGACGAGTACAGTCACATCCAGGCAATATGGTGGTTCAACTTGTATGACAGCCAGGAAACCAGAGGCTGCTTTGTAATGGATAAGCCCTATAAGAAGGGGCCCGAAAAGGTTGGAGTGCTTGCTTCCAGATCTCCCATCAGGCCAAGTCCTATAGCTGTTACAGCTTGTGCTGTTATTAAGGTTGACGCTGAAAAGCACAGGCTGGAAATAGGATATATTGATGCAGAAGACGGTACCCCGGTTCTGGATATTAAGCCCTACCAACCGTCAATTGACAGAGTTAGGGATGTAAAAATGCCTGATTGGGCGACTCATTGGCCCAACTGCGTCGAAGATAATGAAGACTTCAATTGGAGTGAGGAGTTCAATTTTCTAGAGTAAAAATGAGAGGCATGATAAAGTGACGAAAATACGCGATTTATCAAGTAATGAAGTGATAATGCGGAATATGACGGCAATTCTCCTATTGATAATAAATCATGGCTATAGTACAATACTTTTGCGCTTGAGAAAGTCAAGCGCAGTTTTTCGGGGTGTAGCGCAATTGGCAGCGCGCTTGGTTTGGGACCAAGATGCTGGAGGTTCAAGTCCTCTCACTCCGACCAGTAGGGAGTATCAGCAGATACTCCCTTTTGCTATGCAAAAAAGGACTTGAACCTGGGAAGGCACGAAGCGTAAAGAAAATGCAAAGCATTTTTAGCTGAGTGTGCCGAGACTAAAGTCGAGGCGGTAGGCTGCGAGTGAAGCGAAGCAGACGTCAAGTCCTCTCACTCCGACCATGGCGCTTGTGTTTTCTGCGGAAAACACAGGCGTTTTTGTTTTCAAAAACGCGAAGCGCCATACGGGCGAGCCCAGTCTCCCCGTAGACCCCACTGGCCTCCCGGCGGGGTTAAAACCTTAGAAAGCAACTTATTATGTCCTCGGTAGATAACTGGCGGGGATTTTTTGCATAAAAAAAATTCAGGACTTGAACCTCGGTCAAAGCCATCTCACTCCTCTCATTAGGTTCCTGTGTTTTGTGCGGAAAACACTGAGCCTCTGCGGGCGAGACCAGTCTCCCCGTAGACACCAATATTGTAAAAATATGTTGCTAATCAAAGCAAATACTCAAATCTTAATAGAGCTCTGCCACAAAAATCGGAAACGGTGATTACCTAGTGGGGGTAAGATACTGACAAAATTAGATAAAATATGTTGACTTTTTACAATTTTATACTTAATATTTAGATATAAAAAAATAAATATGGAGGTCTATAATGGACACAAATCAAAGTGCAGTATCTTATCAAGCCTCAACCGCTCCGGTTGGCCAGCTCAACGCAAATCTTTCTCTTTTGAAATTTATTCTGCTTGGTATCATTACGTTGGGAATATATCCTATTGTTGTTTATTCCAGTATTTCGAGTAAAATTAATATTATTGCCAGCCGTTATGATGGACGCAAGACTATGCACTATTGCTTGCTAATATTCTTAGTGGGTCCAATAACATTAGGAATTGCAGCGTTAGTTTGGTTTCATAAAATATCCGCACGTATGGGTAGTGAATTGAACCGTCGTAATATTAACTACAAATTTGGTTCTGCTGATTACTGGGTTTGGGGTGTATTGGGTGCAATAATCATTGTTGGACCATTTATATACATACATAAAT
>JAEZIV010000416.1 GCA_023436515.1 Bacillota bacterium | reverse complement strand
CTGTTAAGAAGGGTGGAGTAATGGCATCCTCTTATGTTGGTGGCCTCAGCGGAGCATTTATACCAGTCAGTGAGGATGCAGGAATGATAGATGCCACTTTGGCTGGTGCACTTTCACTTGAAAAGCTTGAGGCCATGACCTGCGTGTGTTCTGTAGGTCTTGATATGATTGTTGTACCGGGAGATACAACGGCTGAAACTATATCTGCTATAATAGCTGATGAATCAGCTATTGGTGTTGTAAATCAAAAGACCACTGCAGTCAGAATAATTCCTGCTCCCGGTAAAAAGCTTGGTGATACGGTTGAATTCGGAGGTCTCCTTGGGTCAGGTCCTGTAATGAAGGTTAATTCCTTCAGCAGCGCTGAGTTTATCAGCAGAGGTGGAAGAATCCCTGCTCCCCTGCACAGCCTGAAGAATTAGTCTGTTGTACAATTTTAATACTTATAAACACAAAACTGAACATATATGCTTATGCTTAAAACCCCCAGTGAAGCAACCCTCGAAAGGTTGCTTCACTGGGGGTTAGCTTGAAAAATACCTTCGGTTGGTCATCCTGCTTTTCACGCTACTGTTTGTATACGCGCTATGCGCCTAGAGGTGAGATAAATATGTTTCCCGCTATTCAAGCTTACGAACTATTCCATTCATCAACAGGTTAATCATGTTCTCTTCATACTTGGGATCAGGCTTATGGCCTTCATATTTTTGTTGGGCTAACCCTATTGCATTAATAAATGCAATAATAGTTTCAGTTGGGACGGCTTTATCGATAATTCCCTCCTCTTTACCATAATTAACATATTTTTCATATAATTTATTGTTATTATCCATAATGGTACTCATTATGGCCTGCGACATTTGTGGATCTTCAAGAGCTGCGGCAGAGAAGAACTCTTCAAATACGTTGTTTAGCTCAGAGGAGCATAGATTTAAAGCCTTTTTTACTTTGTCCTCAAAGGGGATAGGCTCTGAAAGAATCAGCAATGATGCAGAATACATATCATTTACTAAACATGTAACAGCTTCTTTGACAAGATTTAGCTTGCTTCCATAATAATTATAAATTGAAACCTGGGAAACCTTGGCTGCATCTGCGATTTTCTTTATATTTGTATTCATGTAGCCGTTATTTTTGATTAACTCCAGAGAAGCTTTTAATATAGCTTCCTTTTTATTTTTTGTCCGTAGCTCATATTTATTCATAAGTAAAATCCCTCTCGTTTATTTTACATCGAGTGTCCAGAGAAAAAAATTACATAATATCAGCTATAATTATATCATATGTTTTGAAATAATTTTAGTAATATTTCAAAACACATTGACATTTATTACCTTTAAGTATATCATTAATTATGAAATAACAAACTCAATATTTCAAAACTATAATGGGGGTAAATTATGAGCAATGCAATATATTACTTTTCAGGTACTGGCAACAGTCGTGCTATTGCAAAAAAGATTGCAACGCACATTGGAGATACAGAACTAATAAATATGAGATATGATCAAAGTGAGCTGGACGCATCCTGTTTTGATAGAGTAGGATTTGTTTTCCCGGTATATTACTATGAATTGCCATTCTTTGTTGAGACTTTTATAGAGAAGCTTAATCTTAAGCCTGAGCAATATATATTTGGCGTAGCTACCTATGGAGGAGCTAGAGGAAACGCACTGGTAAAGCTGAGGGAGAAATTGAGGGAAAAGGGGTGTAACCTTCACAGTAGTTTTTCGGTTATAATGCCAGGCAACTATATAGTTCAATATGGTGCTACGCCTGAATTTATAAATAATTTTCTATTAAGAAGGTCAGTGAAAGTATCCTTACATATTTCCGAAGCTATTAAAGCTAAGAAAACCATTAGAATAGCAGAACCTAGACTATTTGAAAAGTTATATCTGAATACATCCAAAGGTAAGAAAAATATCGTTGAAATCAGGCGGCGTTTTAAAACTATGGACTCCGGTTTCAGGTATGATTCAAGTTGCATAGGCTGCGGAGTATGTGAAAGGGTATGTCCGGTAAATAACGTAAATATGGAGAACGGGCATCCTGTATGGAATAACAATTGTGAACAGTGTATGGCCTGCATACAATGGTGTAGTAAAAGATGTATTAATCTCTTGGAAAAGACTCAAACGCGAAAGCGCTACGTTAATAGAGAGGTGGCATTAAAGGATTTACTTCTGCTTAAAGAAAGTGTTAAGTAATAATCAGTCCTTTTAGCCAGTTATAAGTATAATATAATGTAATATATCAAATAATTTTCAGAGAATTATAGGCTGCGGATATAGCATTCATACTTATTTGGAGGCTGTCTTGAAGAAAAACACATTATTTAAGCTTTTTACATTAATTCTGCCCTTACTCTTGGCGGGGCTGATCTTTATTTTCAGGGAGCAAATTTCGACCTTGGGAGCTCTCCTGCCGGGCTGTCCAAGCTATACTTATTTTGGTATTTACTGCCCCGGTTGCGGCAATACAAGAAGTGTACAACACCTGCTTGCCGGAGACCTTCCGCGGTCGCTCAGATATAACCCTGTACCGGTTTTGGCAATTATATTGGTAGCATTACTATATACCGAGCTGCTTCTAAAAAACTTAAACAAGCCTGTTAAGCTTATTCCAAGATCAAAGGGTTTTTGGATATCCGTTCTGGTAATATTCTTAAGCTACTACATAATAAGAAATATAATTAGCTTTTTTTGATGATTATACAATCAATCAGAAAAAAGCTGTTTTTTTTGTAATTAAACGCAATTTTTATAAAAATAATTTGAATATTGTAATAAATGTGAAATAATGTTAATATTATATCTATAAATTATTTCACAGGGGTTATAAATGAATAAATTCAAAAGTAAGATTATTGTATTTATCGCAGTTCTATGTCTTTCAATCTTTTCGCATTTTGCTGTTTCTGGATCGTCAAGTTTTAAAATACTTGTAAACGGTAAACCGACTGAGATTGGTGCAACAACCATCAACAAGAAGGTGTACGTGGATGTGGCAGAATTATCACAGCTTCTTGATCTAAAAGTGTCTCAAAGCGGAAATTCAATCAACATTTCAAGTAAAAATGACAATCTTATACCCGACATTATTAAGGAAGTGGGACCTTCGGTAGTAGGTATTATTGGTAATACCAAATCCTTGGAAGGCTCTGGGGAAGGCTTGGCACTTGGGACTGGTATTGTAATTAAATCCGGAGGTGAAATCCTTACAAATGCTCATGTTGTAGAGGATATGACCAGAATAGCCGTAGTACTATCAGATGGTAGTGGTTATGATGCCAGACTAAAATATATTGATACTGAAACCGATCTTGCAGTTATAAAAATAGACAGGATTGGACTAGTACCAGCCAAATTTGGGAAAGCCTCCGACATTATCATAGGAAAGACAGCAATAGCAATTGGAACCCCATTATCCTTTCAAAACAGGAATTCTGCTTCGGTTGGAGTAATCAGCGGACTGAACAGAAGCATTGATGGTTTTTACCAATACAAGCTCATTCAGACAGACGTTGCTATTAACCCTGGTAACAGTGGAGGTCCACTGGTCAATACTTCCGGTGAGGTTATAGGTGTAAACTCTATTACCACCCTTAATGCTCAGGGACTCAATTATGCTATACCTATTGATACTGTAGAGTTTGTGCTAGATCACTTTTCAAAATATGGTAAGGTGAAGAGGGTTACCCTTGGCGCCCATTATGAGGAGGATTCGGTTGCATTATATGGCCTGCCAAGTAAAACCGGACTAAAGGTAACAAAGCTGGAGGAGGGTTCCAGTGCTCAAAAACATGGCTTAAAAAAGAATGATTTTATTTTTAACGTTAACGGTAAGTCAGTCAACACTATTGTTGACCTGAATGAAGCCTTAAAGGGCCTTCTTCCCGGTAACAAGGTCAAGGTGAATATCAGACGCGGGGGAAAGACCCAGAGCTTGGAAGTAATACTCGATGAACTTAAGGGTTAAGAAATGTATTAGTTAAGCTTTACATAACCAGACTTTAAACCAAATCAAACTCAGGGAGGACAAAATGAGAAAACTATTATCGGTACTTAGCATTATCTTGTGTTTTGCATTACTTCAAACAGGTGTATTTGCTGCCGAAACACCACTGGAGGACAGAACTTCCACCAAATTATCGGTATCCTTTAAGACCGGGTCAGGTGATTATACTGTAAATGGCAAAATAGTAAAGGCTGAAAGCAGTGTATTAACCGGTGGCAAGATATTTGTTCCGGTTAAGGTCATAACAGATGCTCTGGGTGCTACACTTACGGTGGACCTCAAAGCAAAAACAGCAGTAATCAGTTATAATAACGTGGATATAAAGCTCACAGAAAAGAAAAAGGATGCAGTCATCGGAGGAAAAAAAATACAGATAGATGCAGCTCCATACATAAAAAATAACAATTTCATGGCTACCATATCCTTTCTTGCTGATAATCTAGGTGCAGATTTAACAAACAATAATGGCAAGGTAACCTTTATTAAGGAAATAGTCAATCAAAATAGTATTAAGGATTTTAGTACATTAATTAAAAAATCTAGTAAGGATAAAGTCGGAGACAGTTACTACAAGTGGTCAATGCTCTTACCTGATGATCTGAAGCTGGAATACAGAAGCTTTAATGGTACAAAAAATCTCTTTGTTGCGCAGGATAGCTCATATATAGTTACAGTTGGTCTTGCATACACAACAGCCGGTGCAAGTCTTGATAATGCAGCTGCCTTTATAAAAGATGAGATAAGCGAATATACACTAATTGATTATACTGAAGATACAATTAATGGAGTTAACTATTTAGAGTTTATATATAAGGACGATGAATGGACTGTACGGAGAAGAATCTTTCTTACAAGTGATAAGGCGTTTGAAGTACATATTCTTACTAAGAATGATGATGCCTATGATGATGATAAGTATACAGCTTTAATTGACTCCTTTGATTTTAATTATGATAAGAAAGTCGCCGAGGATTTATCTGATGTCTCCTCAGGAGGGTTTAGAAAATATCAGGATACCAGATTAAAGTGGTCAATGAATATGGTACCATACTGGGAAGAAGTAAAGGATGATAAGATTCAGAATGTAATAGCATTCTATGGCAATGAGTATGAATATTTGTCGGTGGAGGTGTATTCCTTAGACAAGGGAGATACTCTGGATTCGGTAACTCAAAAGATATTGGATAATAATGCCGCTGATTTTAATTCCGAATTTTATCAGGTAATAAAGCAGGAAAAGGGCAAAATATCAGGTATGGACTGCAATAAGGTTTACTATACCTTGAAATATAAGAATAAGTTGGTTTATGGCTGTGATATGGTTATCACAGATAAAAATTACAAATACATTATAACCTCTGAGATACCAGAGGATGTGTACAATAATCCAAAAAAGAAAAGTCTTTATGATGGAATGCTGGATTCCTTTACATTTAAGCAGCTGGATTCCAAGGTGATAGGAAAGCTCCTTGATCCTAAAAAGATTAGTCTCAAGGACAAAACCAGAAAGATTGATGAGGAAACATATACAGTTAACATTCCTGTGGGTTGGACCGAAGCAAACTCCAGCACCAAAGATAGCAGAATATATGGGACCAGGGATATCTCTGCAAGCATTTCAATCATTGATGGAATACAAAGTGTTTCAGATTTTGTAAATTATATGGAAGTTCAATATGCCAAGGATTCAAAGACGAAATTGGAAAGCAAAGAAACTTTATCTGAGAAGGGAACAGCTTGCTATAAGTATGTTTATAGAACCACCGATGCTGACGGATATACATACAGAATGGTACAGTATTACGTGCAAAAGGGAACGAAGGTTTATATGATAATGTTCTTTGTTGATAATGATACCTACAGTACCAAAAACCTAAACATAATTAATAACGTCTGGCAATCCTTCACCCTTAAGTAATTAATGAAGCATAGGGGACTGATATAAAGTGTGAATATAGCTATATTCAACAGTAGGAGGTGGTATAATGAATAGTCATTCATTATACCACCTCCTACGTTTTATGGTAGATCCTTATTTGACTCTTTGGTGTCAGTTTCTTTATTTGAAGGGTTA
Source organism: Bacillota bacterium (assembly GCA_023436515.1). Classification (GTDB taxonomy): domain Bacteria; phylum Bacillota; class Clostridia; order Acetivibrionales; family DSM-1351; genus Ruminiclostridium. The sequence goes on along the minus strand of JAEZIV010000416.1, from coordinate 3,642 downwards.
TTTTTGAGTATTTCTCCGAAGTCATAATGCTTGTCGGAATCAGGCTTATAATTTCCTGAGGCTGTAGAGAAGTAAGCATCAATTACTTTTTGGGCTTTCAGTACTTCCTTTGTCTTGGTATTTTCAAAGGTATTGTTATAAATGAAAAAATCTGTTTCAGAGATGTTCAGATCAACTCCATAAAGCTTAAAGGTGTTCATATCAGGTCTTGACCCTTGAGTAAAAGCCCTGAACAAGGAAAGAGTATCACTAAGTGTGATATTTGTAATAACATTATCGAAAGCATAATCAATAATAGGTATTAATTTTGGTAGTTCAAGGAGATTAACCTTTTGTTGTATCATTTCATTTACAAACTTAACCTGCATTTCGGTCCTTTTTAAGTCTGAGCCGTCATAGACCTTTCGGACTTCCTTTAATTCACTTGAGGTATAATAGGAGGTATGTGGCTTGCGGAATCTGAGGAGCTGTTCGGCCTTGTCTCCGTCCAAAAGCTGATAACCCTTCTGAAGGTCAATGTATAAGTCCTGGGTCGGATCTCTATATTTCAGCTTGGCAGGAACGTCGAAATAAACTCCTCCAAGTCTATCAATTATCTCTTTAATAGTGTCTATTTCCAGATAAATATAATAGTCGATATTTATATCAGTAAGATTGCTGATTACCTGTGCGGCATGCTCTGCAGCCTTGTGCTTTTTCTCAAAAGCAGTGAGCTCTTTTGAAGTACCGCTTTTATTTAGTCCCAAAGAAAAGGCGGAATTAATCTTATAGGAGGCTTTTGTTCCTGCTTTCGTATCTCTGGGAACAGAAAGAAGATTTATTTGCCTGGTTGAGGGATCATAATGTGCAATGATTATTGTATCTGTATTTAATCCTGAGGCTTCCTTAACAAGAATGAGAAAGTTCATAGGATCCATGCTGTGTGTATAGTTATCAATGAGATTGAAGGGTTTCTTGTTATTGGTGTCTGCGGCTTTTTCATCAGAAATCTGAGGTGGGGAATTCTTTATACTAAAAATAAAAAATAGGCCCATCATGAATAAAATAAACCCGCAAATACAGCTGGATATGTATATGATTTTTACATTTTTCATTTGTCTGTTTGTCTCCTTTTTTAAGGTCCATAGATAAATATTACTCTAGAATTTTATGTATGTAAATATTCACTAGCTCATTATAACAGGTATCTTCATAAATTCTACATATTTGTTTGTTAGGATGGCTATATAAAATTAACTACGGAGGAATCATGAATAAAAAAGCAAAGGTTCAAAAGAAAACTAATAAGCAGGTAACAATGTCTATAATAGTAATATTGTTATTGGGTGCTATTATAATTATATCCAAGTTCCTCAGTGGTGGCTCAGAATCCTCTCAGGCCGGGCAGGAAATTGTAATAAACAAGAATGAGATTACTGATACAGTAAGATATTATCCAGTAAAGTCAGGAAAGCAGAACATGGAGGTGCTTGCTGTTAAAGCCAGTGACGGCACCATAAGAACGGCCTTTAATACCTGTCAGGTGTGTAATGGTTCACCAAGGGCGTATTATGAGCAGGAGGGTGACGTGCTTGTTTGTCAGAATTGCGGCAACCGATTTGAAATGGATATGATTGAACAGCAAAGAGGAGGCTGCAATCCGGTTCCTATTTTCCTGGAGGATAGAAAAGAGGATGAGGCTAGTATAACTATTTCAAGTGAGTATATAGCACAAAATAAAGGGTTGTTTTCTTCCAATTGGAAGACCAAATAACAGCTGTAAAGCTATTGTTGCTGCTTGGCGGATTACTTATGACTTGCTGGTAGGATGGAGCCGGAGGTAAAATGGATAAAAAGAATGTAACAAGAGTACTTCATATAGCCGGAATGACCTGTACGGGCTGCGAAAGCAGGATTGAAAACACATTGAAAAAGGTTGAGGGCATTGAAGCAGCAAAAGCTATTTTCAGCAGCTCAAATGTTTATATAACATATAATCCAGAGGAAGCTTCACTTAAGGAAATAATTAATAGAATAGAAGGACTTAATTATAAGGTAAGGAATAATCCATTTGACTCGGTTACAAGTAACAATCAGAAATGGAAATCTTCCGGTAAGGTTAACAAAAAAAATATTCAGCTGATTGGTACAGCATTTATCTTTTTAATCCTATATGTAGTTATCAACAACACAGTAGGCTTTAATTTTGTTCCTCAAATTGACCGTTCTATGGGGTACGGTATTTTATTTTCTGTGGGGCTTCTGACTTCACTGCATTGTATAGCAATGTGCGGTGGAATAAACCTATCTGTGTGTGTTCAAAGTAAAAATGATTTTTCCGGATCAGGAAAATCAAAGCTAATCCCAAGTATTCTATACAATTCCGGTAGGGTCACAGCATATACAGCTGTGGGAGGTATGGTAGGTGCACTGGGCTCTGCTGTAAGCTTTTCCGGAGCTGCAAAAGGTATTGTAGCCATAATATCCGGTGTATTTATGTTATTGATGGGACTTAATATGTTGGATGTTATCCCTGGCTTAAGAAAATTAAAACTAAGCTTACCTAAATTCCTAGGTACTAAAATCTCCGGCGGCCTCACCCAAAAGGGGCCGTTCTATGTGGGCTTACTTAATGGATTGATGCCCTGCGGTCCCTTGCAAGCCATGCAGCTGTATGCCTTGGGTACAGGAAGTCCTCTTGCCGGTGCAATATCAATGTTTCTATTCAGTTTAGGCACCGTGCCGTTAATGTTCGGGCTTGGTGCAATAAGCTCACTTTTGAGTGGTAAGTTTACCCGCAGCATGCTTAAAGCAAGTGCAGTGCTTGTAATGCTACTAGGGTTAATTATGTTAAGCAGAGGATTAACCCTGTCGGGTACTGATTTATTCCAATTTACTGAGAAGAACGTCGCTATAGCATCAAATATTGCAACTATTAAGGACGGAGTACAGGTGGTAAGCACAAGACTTGATGCCGGCAGATATACCCCGATAATTGTTCAGAAGGCTATACCTGTACGCTGGAATATTAGAGTTGAGGCAGGAGCTTTAAATGGCTGCAACAACCCGGTCACAATTCCAATTTACAATATTCAAAAAAAGTTAAATATTGGAGTTAATATAATTGAGTTCACACCTGAAGAGGAGGGTGACATAGTTTATACCTGCTGGATGGGTATGATAAGCAGTAATATTAAAGTAGTTGAGGACATATCAATGGTATCCCGATAAGGACTTGATTAGTTAAGTATTACCCCTAGATGAATAGCTTACAATTATTATAGCTAGCATTTTTGATGTGGGACATAGGATTTGGCTGGTGAAGATTGCGGTTATGTGGGTATATATATAGGGAAGATGATAAATTGATTAGTGAAGAATAAAGTGATATATTAAGCTGGAAATAAAATACATGGGTGGAGTGAGGAAATGGAACGCAAGGAGAGCTTTAGGATATCCGGTATGTCATGCGCAGCGTGTGCCGCAAGAATCGAAAAGAGCTTGGCAAAGCTGGATGGAATATTAGAAGCAAATGTCAATTTTGCCATAGAAAAAGCCTCTGTTAAATATGACGATACGCTTATAAATACAGATAAAATAGAGGAAACAATTCATAAGCTTGGTTACGAAGTGATAAATGAGCAGAGGGAAAAAGACCGGAGT
>JAEZIV010000178.1 GCA_023436515.1 Bacillota bacterium | reverse complement strand
GCTCTAGTTTGTTATGCCATTGTTTTGAGAAGGAAGCCTACCCTTTTTAAGGAACTGTTTATTGACAACAATGCAGCTGCCGGGATCGGCCTTCTGGGCTTCGTTTTTGCTGTACAAACAATTATTGCAGGGGTAATGTCCTACTATTATATGGATTTTGACCTGTTGACCGTGTCTCTGGTAATAGGTGTAAGTCTTATAATCTTCGGTATACTTTCGGTGATTTTCAAGTTTATATTCACAAGCCTGGTAAAAGTGGATATCTGGAAGGAAGTATATGAGCAGGACAATATTGGAGCAGCTATTGGGCAGGTGGCTCTTTATGTTGGCATTGCGATAGTTATTCTAAGCTTTATAAATTAGCATTGACCTCTTTTGTTTCCCATAGAAATACTGAATTGGTACGTGGACTGGTTATTGGTACTTTAATTCATACTTTATTAATATTTGTTATACAATCTTAACATTATTTCAGGAAAAACGTGGTATAATAATAAATGTAAAGCCATTAAAAGCTTTTTCATTTTGTTCCTCCTTTAAACATATTTGATTTTATTTTTTGTGATTTGGGCACCTATATATCAGGAATTATTATATATTATAATCTGAGGTGCTATTTTTTTGCTCTGAAAATGCAAGTCATATCTTTACTGGAAATACAAATATTTACTGGATTATAGCTATTGCTATACTTCGGTATTTGGGTTATAATGTGAAAGGTATTCGGTTGGTGTAAAGTTTGCATTAACCGGTGCATGATTAGTTAAGCCAATTTTGGTCGTACTAGATGGGGAGGTAGCGGTGCCCTGTACCTGCAATCCGCTATAGCAGGATTGAATTCCTGTCTTAGGTTTTAGTATGTAGCGCCTGCCCTTTACAAGTGGCAATGAAAATTGGGTCTTGCGCAATAGAAGTCTGTGAACCCCGTCAGATCCGGAAGGAAGCAGCGGTAAGCGGTAAATTCTGTGTGCCGCTAGGTTACCTGGTTAGAGTTAACTGTAAATGAAGTCTTGCTTCTTATGAAGCTTGCTTCTATGGTAACGGCTATATATTTCTATCGACGATGGGTGTACGGCCATTCATTTTTATACAAAGATCAAGCCTGTTACAGGTCATATGACTTGAACAGGCTTGTATTTTAGTATCCGGAGTTTTTACACATCCCAAAAGCTATTATTGATTGTTTTGTGAGACTAATTTGGTTAAAATATATAAAGAGGTACAATCAGGTACTATTTTGAAGAGGCCTCAATTGGCCGATGGAAGGGAGGAGAAGGATATGTCTTATACAGCGTTGTACAGAAAGTGGCGGCCACTTGTATTTGAGGATGTTGTTGAGCAGGAGCATGTGGTACGTACAATTAAGAATACCGTTAAGTCAGAACGTATCGGGCACGCCTACATTTTTTGCGGTACAAGAGGAACCGGTAAGACTACAATGGCAAAGATCTTTGCCAGGGCTATAAACTGTCTTAATACAAGAGATGGAGATCCTTGCAATGAATGTGAGATATGCCAGGGGATTTTAAGTGATTCGATTCTTGATGTTGTTGAAATAGATGCAGCCTCCAACAACAGTGTTGATAATATAAGGGAAATAAGGGATGAGGTGGTATATGCACCCTCTCAGGCACGATATAAGGTATATATTATCGACGAGGTTCATATGCTTTCGGCAGGTGCTTTTAATGCATTATTGAAAACTCTTGAGGAGCCCCCGGCACATGTGGTATTCATTTTGGCAACTACCGACCCTCACAAGCTCCCTGCTACTATTCTGTCCAGATGTCAGAGATTTGACTTTAAAAGGATTACACCGGCAAGCATAGCAGAAAGGGTCAGGCTGATCGCACAGGCCAGCGATATAGTACTTGAAAATGACGCGGCACTGCTGATTGCAAAGCTGGCAGACGGTGCCATGAGAGATGCCTTAAGTATACTGGATCAATGCATTTCCGTGGGAAACAAGAACATAAAGCATCAGGACGTACTTGATGTAATAGGTATTGTAAGTGACGATTTTATTTCAGAGATAATTGATTATATTAAGGATCAAAATGTTGAAGGTCTGGTTAACGGTGTTGAAAGGCTTTCCTCCAATGGAAGGGACATATTGAGGTTTGCCTCCGATCTGGTAATGTATTTCAGAAATCTGTTGTTATGCAAGATTACCAGGAACCCTTCTGATATCTTAGACATAAGCAGGCAATACCTTGATAGGATGCTTCAGCAGTCCGAAGCATTTTCCAAGGAGAGGCTGGTTTTGATAATAAGAGAACTGTCAGCCTTCGAGTCCCAGCTTAAATATGCCCTGAATCAGAGAGTATTCCTTGAAGTAATACTGATATCCATAAGCATGGGGAGCCTTGGACAAAGCGGGGATAGCAATGAGCTGGCTGACAGGATAACTGACCTTGAAAATGCCATAAGAACAGGAGCAGGCGCAGCAAGAGCCCGTGGCTATGCAGATGCTGCGCCTGGGGCAGGTGTTGCTCCGGCAGAACAGGCTTCGGGGAGAGTGTTGGATAATTTGCCGCCAGCTCCCGGTAGTGCTACCACTGCAAGCCCTTTGGCAGCACCGGGTTCGGCAGGTGGCTTGGGCAGACCTGGGGCCGGAGCAAAAGACGGTGTTCCCGGTAGTGCTCAGGCGGGCTTTACTGCAGGGGCGGGAGCTAAGGCGGGTGCAGGCAATGCTAAAGAAGGAAATAAAAGCAAGGGAACAGCCCATCAGCCTTTTGAAGCTTGGCCGGAGGTAATGAAGGAACTGAAATCCGGCGGGAGGATGATGCTGACAACCTATTTAACATCGGCAAGGGCTGTAATGGGAGACGAAAACACCCTTTTGATAGTATTTCCTACAGGTGTAACTACCTTTAAATCGGTAGTTGCCAAGCCGGAGCATTTGGAGGTACTCCAGCAGGTCCTTGCTCGTAAGCTTGGGAGACAGGTTCGCATAAGGTTCATAAATGAAGAGGAGCTGGAAGATATAGCTCCAAACCTGACTACAGAGCAAAATGATGAGCAGGAAAGCACCTTGTTAAAAAATGCAAGAGAAATTGCAGATAAGCTCAAGGTTCACCTTGATATAATAGATGAATAAGTTATAATATTAGAGAAGCAGTTAAATAATTGGTATTATTTGAGTGCTGTAAAATACTATTAAACATAAAATTCCATAAACAGGAGGATATAATATATGGCAAGAGGCGGATTCCCGGGCGGAGGTTTTGGAGGCGGCTTAGGAGGTAATATGAACAACCTTATGAAGCAGGCTCAAAAAATGCAGAAGGATATGGAAAAGGCTCAACAGGAGCTTGAAAACAAAACAGTTGAGGTTTCTGTAGGCGGTGGAGCAATCTCCATAGTAGCAACCGGAAAGAAGGAGATAAAGGAGATTGTTATAAAGCCGGAGGTTGTTGATCCTGATGATGTGGAAATGTTGCAGGATCTCATATTAAGTGCCGTAAATGAAGCGCTGAGAAAAGCCGATGAACTGGCCAATTCCGAGATGGGTAAAATCACCGGTGGAATGGGCGGCTTCCCTGGACTGTTCTAGAGAGCTTACCAAATTACAGACACAGATAATTGTACCGGAAGAATTACAAAAGCGCTCCTAAGGGCGTTTTTGTTGATATTGAGGAAGTTACCTTACCAAGGATTTTAAAATCCGACGGTTTATTTACACATATAAATTTTTGTTCACATAGAACCTATGAATGATCGAAACGGTATATCACAATTTGTTGCATGCCATTTGTTCCGTTTGTGCAAGAGGCATTAAGCCGGAATAAATGGCATGGAGATGGAGAAAAGAATGGATTATTACGCAGTTCCTGTTGCAAAGCTTGTAGAGGAATTTCAGAAGCTGCCCGGTATTGGACACAAGTCGGCCCAAAGATTGGCCTTTCATGTTATTAATATGCCAATGGAAAGGGTCCAGGGACTGGCGAATTCAATACTAGACGCTAAGCAGAAAACTAAATACTGTTCAATTTGCAGCAATTTAACTGACACAGACCCATGTCCTTTATGCAGTGGAACCTCAAGAGACAGGTCTTCCATATGTGTTGTTCAGGATGCAAGAGACGTTGTCGCAATGGAGAGAACAAGAGAGTTTAAAGGACTTTATCATGTTTTACATGGAGCCATATCACCCATGATGGGCATTGGACCTGAGGATATAAGAATCAAGGAATTGATAATGCGCCTGGGGAGCGGAGAGGTTAAAGAGGTTATATTGGCAACTAACCCAAATGTTGAAGGTGAAGCCACTGCCATGTATCTCTCCAAGCTCATTAAGCCTCTGGGAGTGAAGACCACCAGAATAGCTCACGGAATTCCTGTGGGCGGCGACCTGGAATATGCCGACGAGGTTACACTTGCCAAGGCTTTGGAAGGAAGACGTGAGATATAGCAGGGTTTATTGAGTTGTCTTAAGTAAATAAAATCTGCTCACACGCAAATATAGTTTGTTTGTAAGTAAATAAAGCTTGTTAAAGAGTCACTCTCAAAGTCGCCCCAAAGCTGACTGCAGGAGTGCTTTTTTTGAAAATAAATAAATTAATAGCAGTTGCTACCCTTATAGTTCAAACAAACCTATAGGGTATAATATGGCTAACTGGGGAGTGATACTGTGAGTACTGCAAAAGAGCATTGGAATAATGCATATGGCAAATATGCAACTGAAAAGCCCAAGTATGATTTGTGGCTGGATAAGCATCAGGATGTTTTAGAAACTTCGAAAGAGGTACCAATCCTTGATTTAGGGTGTGGGAGAGGGAATAACAGCCTTTATCTCTCTGAGCGGGGTTACAAAGTTATATCCTGTGATATTTCAGAAGCAGCTATTAAAATAGTAAAAGAGTTTGTTCCGGAAGTTGAAGCAAGGGTATTGGATATGCTTGAAGGGCTGCCTTTTGGTGAAGGAAGTGCAAAGGTGATTGTTGCTGATTTGAGCCTTCACTATTTCTGTTGGGAGGATACCCTTCGCATAGTAAATGAGATAAAGAGGGTACTTGCACAGGGAGGCTATCTCCTTTGCAGGCTGAATTCCACAAAGGATGTCAATTATGGCGCTGGACAGGGGAGTTTGATTGAGGCCGGCTATTATGATATTGAAGGGAATAGGAAAAGGTTCTTTGACTCTGAACAAATTGAGAGGCTTTTTGAAGGCTGGAGAATGAAATATATAAATGAATGCCGGATGGATAGATACGGACTTCCCAAGCTACTATGGGAGGTTGCGGTAGAGTCTCAGATTTATCCGGACACTTTGTTGTAAAATTGGATATATATTAACTAAGACCTTGGGTTGTAGACATTATTGGTAAATTGAGGGTTGTGAGTGGACTATTGTTCATTTATTGCCTTTTTTTATGTGTTGTGAACTACTAGTTGATTTTGCATAACAAATGGAAATGAAATTCTCTCTGCAGCAGCAGCTTTTTTGCGAAGTGGTAATAAAGTTCAGATTCAGGTTAAAACAAAACAACAATATAGGTAAAAAGGTATGGCTGGAAAAACAAGTGCAAGCATGCTTAGGTACTGTTTGGAAAATGGCATAACTGCTGATTGGGATGCGGCCAATACATATTCCAGGGATTTAGCATATAAACTTGGGTACAAAGAATGTATATCTTATGACGTGATATCTGTGTTTCCTGAATAGGTATGGTGAATAGTTACTTGTCTGTTTTTAAATTCCCGTGATCCCTTGAAACTAGGAAATCCGGCAGTATTTGTTCTTTACGTGATTGTAGATAGCCTGTATAATGACTATAAAGTTGGTTGGCACTGAGATGTAAGGGTATAATAGATAGGTATGTATTGCTGGTTTTTATCTAAATTATTACTGGGAGAGAGTAACTTATGAAATGGATTTTTCTGATAATTGCAGGCTTGCTTGAGATGGGGTGGGCTGTAGGCTTAAAGTACTCACATGGGTTTACCAAGCTTGTACCAAGTGTACTTACAGTGCTTGGTATGATAGCAAGCTTCTATTTTTTATCCTTAGCCTTAAAAAATCTTCCCCTGGGAACAGCCTATGCGATTTGGACCGGAATTGGTACTGTAGGAACGGTTATACTTGGTATAATACTATTTAAAGAGCCTGTTCAGGTAATCAGATTGGTATGTATAGGTCTTATTGTAGTTGGAATAGTAGGGTTAAAGGTAGTTTCCGCCGACTAAACCCGTCGTAAAAAGACTCAACTCAATTAATAAAATGATGTATACAACAACGTATACAAGTAGCAGATAAAAGACCTGCTTTATTTATGCCTATATTCATAGCCTGAAATGGCAGCATCATGAAAAGGAAGTAGTTACTTTTCATGTAAAGGGAATTTTTTGACAAGTAATTTAACCCATAGCTTGTCGGCTTGTAAAAATAAAAATAATTTTTGATAATATTGTAAAAATGGTATAATTTATTATGTCATCAAAATTCTTAAAGACAGGGGAGGAGTACATAGATGGTTAATCAGCTTGTGAATATGGCTGCCGAACGCGGGGATAGATTAACAGTCATTCCTTATGAACGTATTCGGGACATGGAGGAATTAATACTGTCTTTTAGGGAGCAGGAAGAGTTAAATGGCTTTAATAAATGGATTATTGAGAATATATATAAATATCAACCGGAGAATCCGGGGTTTACAGTCAAATCTGTTATTTTAGTTGCAATTCCTCATCCTTTTTATGCAAATTTAAACTTTAGTATAAATGGGCTGCGTAAGACAGCAAAAGGCCTTGTAAAAGCGGATTTCGCCAAAGCTGAGGAGTATATCAGGAGCTTTACCGAGCAAAACGGATACTCGATAGTGCCTGCGCTGAATTTGCCGTATAAAAGACTTGGTGCTCAATGTGGTATGGCAGTGTACGGCAGGAACAATATCACTTACATAGAGGGACTTGGCAGCAATTTTTCCTATACTGGGTATTTTTCAGATATTGCGCCTGACAACTATAAATGGATTAAGGATAATAATGCTGAGCTTTGCAGCAGCTGTGGGTTATGTATTAACGAGTGTCCTACAGGTGCTATCAAGAAGGACAGGTTTTTGATAGATAACCAGCGATGTCTATCCTGTTTGAATGAAGTACCCGGTGAGTTCCCGGAGTGGTTGCCAAAAGAAGTACACCATACTTTATATGACTGCCTGCTATGTCAGAAGATATGCCCTATGAACAAAAGCCAGCTGGATAATATTATAGAAGAAATAGACTTCTCTGAAGAAGAGACCCATATGCTGTTGGAAGGAAAAGCTATCAACACATTACCGAAGGAATTATTGGAGAAAATAGACATTCTCGGACTGGATGAGTGTTATTCGGCTATACCCAGAAATCTGAGTGTATTGCTTGAGAATAGCATTTGAAAGTGCTGAAACAGGTGAAATAAAGGGTTTTGACCTTGTTAAAAATAGTGAATTGTCATAGAATAGACAATAATACTATTCAGGGTAATTAATTGTTGAGAATCAGTGCAGGAGAATTATTATGAAGAAGATAATATCGGCTATTCTGATAATATTAATAGCAGGCTCATGCCTGTGTATCCCGGGAGTAGAGGCAGGAGCAGCAAGCTCCGATACCGGATCAGCAGTGTCTGTTGATAATGTAAAAAGTATGCCCTCCACAGTTAAAGTCGCCTCCTTCAATGATTTTAAGCGAAAGCTTGCAACAGCAATCAACTTAAAGAAAAGCTCAATCAATATTGAAGTAGTGAAGTACAATAAGAATGAATATACTTCTGTAAATATTGACAAACACTTCAGTGATATAGCTTTTCAGATATCCCTACCAAAGGGTTATACTACTTCATATCAAGCATCTTGGACAACCTCGGGAAATAGTGCAAAATATAGCTATAGGTTTACATATAGGGATATAAGCTCAGATTTTCAAATAAGCAAGCTGAAAAAAGCCGGGAATCCTACCGAATTGACTAAAATAATAAAGGAGGCAGCGCTGGGTAAGACCTCCGTTATAAGTGTGGTACTCGGAAACAGTAATACACAAAAGTATGACATTGAGAAATCGGTATTGCAGGCCAACGATAAAGATATTAAGGCTAAGGGCTTTTACGTTAAGTATAGAAGCTTTGACGGAATCAGTTCATCAGGTAACAACATTGTAAATATTTATCTTGAGTATTTTGATATTAAAACGAATCTGCCAAGTGGTATACTTATAACGTCCTATAAGGATTTTTACAATAAAGTCTATGGATTACTGGCAGACAAGCAATGGAAATTTGTATTTGATATAAAGGATTATAATACGGAAGAGTATAATCTCGGGGAAGTTCTTTTGAAAATTAACAAAGAACTATCTCAGAAAAAGGGGTATTGCGCCAGGGTAACAGGCAGAAGCGTAGTAGGTGAGACTCCTGCTTCCATGGTGGTATATCTTGATTATGTAAATGTAAAGCCCGGGGAATATATAACAGAAGAGGACAGGAAGAATCCTATATACAATAATGAAAAGGAATGGTATCAGGCTATCAAACATGCAGTCAGCAACTGCATGGACTCAATGAGTTATAACATTACCTATTCCTCTGATTTTGGAAACTTAATAAGCCTTGTTCTTGATCAAAATCCCGATATCAATTATGTTAAGAAGTTTACTGCTTCAAGTAGCGGTAAAATAAGCTTTGCTTACAAGTTCAGTAAAGGTGATATGATAGCTATCAAAGATAAGGTCAATAAAAAAGCCGAAGCAGTTATTTCTGATATTATAAAGCCCGAAATGACCGAGACGCAAAAAGCCATGGCTATTCATGATTACTTAATACAGAATGCAACCTACGATTATGAAAACTATCAGAATAAAACCGTACCTGAGGTTGGATATACCGCATATGGAATACTAATCAACAGAATCGGTGTCTGCCAGGGCTATTCGGCAGCCTTTAAGCTGATGGCCAATATGGCAGGTATAAAATGTATCGGTGTGACGGGAGATGCCGGAGGCCCCCATGCGTGGAATATGGCTTTATTAGATGGGCGGCTGGGCTACATTGATGTCACCTGGGATGACCCTGTTCCTGACAGAGGAGTAACATATTACAACTATTTTAATATCAGTGAAGAACAAATGTCTGCTGATCATGTCTGGGATAAAAACATGTTTTTAGAGAAGTATTTCGAATATTAATATGGATAGGGATACCAGAAAGCCGGATGAAATAAAATTATAAAATGAAAGGAAGCCAATATTTTTCAGGGACTTGTTATACACTATTGTGTATAATAAGATCCATCAAGAAATGGATGTGGGAGTGATAAAAATGCTTGTTGACAGCTTTCTGGCGTTTTACTCATCTTTGTTATTATCAATAACTATCTGCTTTATTATATATAGGTTGAACACCGATCTTGGAAAAGTTCCCTTTGGGAGCTATGTCCTGAATACTATTACCATTACTGGTATTATAACTATGCTAAGTGTCTTTCTGCCGGATTTAAACATGGTTTTAAAGGTGCTAATTATCGGTCTTATTATCTACTTTACAGTTTGTTTTTTTATGAAGCACAGCATGTACTATGCAGCAATATCCTCGTTTTTTGGTGTGTTGATTATTGGAATTGCTGAGCTGGTGGTTTCTATGTTTTACACATATCCGGTTAGAGTAACTCTGGAGGAGTTTAAGACGAATTTTTACTATATAACTATTGTGAGATTGCTTTCATTCATTTTTGCATATATCCTGATTAAGCTTTTAGCAGATAATTTTATAAAGGCTCGTAAAAGGATCTATAAGAGCAACAAAAAATTTATTGTTTTGCTATTTGGAAATCTAATAACGGTGCTGGTTATACTTATGTTCGTATTAAGCCTGTTTCAGTATTACATCGAGTTAAGGAACAGCATTAGTGAAAGTAATCTTGTCTATTTGAGCGGGAGTATAGTTATAGCTGTTTTGATAGCATCTGTTTCAGGTACTGTTTACCTTATAAATTTCTTTCTCCTCAGTAAGCTGAAATACGACAGGTTGATGACCAGTAATCTAAAGGATGTTATGACCGGCACACTAAATAGAAGCTCCGGCCTAAAATTTATTGAAGAACAGATGGAGTTGTGCAAGCAGCAGAAAAAAAGCATGACAATATGCTATATTGATGTTAATGATTTGAAGGTTATTAATGATATGCTGGGGCATAGAGAGGGAGATTTTCTCATAAAAACCATAGTGGGAACAATAAGGGAAAATATTAGGGATACAGATGTAATCAGCAGGCTTGGAGGAGACGAATTTGTTATTGTGTTCCCCGGCTGCACAATGGACTACTCTGAAATGCTTCTGGAAAGAATATCAGGAAAACTGAGTCAACTGAAGCCCTTTGCAAACAAGGATTATACCATTAGCTTCAGCTATGGGTTTTCTGAGTTTGACGGAGAAATGGAAATCACCGTTGAGGGGCTTCTTGATAAGGCTGACCACCAGATGTACCAAAATAAACGAGCAATAAAGGCAATGGCTTGATGTCTTATTGTTATAAAACTTCATATGTTATTCACCTGCCCTTCACAATAAATTTCTAATGATGATGTATAATAATATCATCTGAATAATGATGAGGGGCTTTTTATATGTATAAAATTCTAATTGTTGACGATGAAGAGGGTATACGTGAAATCATAAAGAAATATGCAATTTTTGAAGGCTATGAGGTCAGTGAGGCCTCTGATGGCATGGAGGCTGTAAAAATATGCAGAGAAAAAGATTTTGATTTAATTGTGATGGATATAATGATGCCTGAATTGGATGGTTTCTCAGCCTGTAAAGAGATTAGGAAAACAAAAAGAACACCTGTACTCATGCTGTCTGCAAGGGGAGAGGAATACGATAAAATACATGGCTTTGAGCTTGGAGTAGATGACTATGTGGTTAAACCCTTTTCCCCAAAGGAACTGATGCTGAGGATTAATGCAATTATCAAGAGAAGCCGGGGAACTGTCCAGGAGGAATATAGGAGAGAGGTTGTAAGCCTTGAGGGCTTGAAGGTGGACTTTACAGGAAGACTGGTGTACGTTGATAACGTTAAAATAGATATGTCTCCCAAGGAGTACGACCTTCTATTTTACCTTGTTAAAAACAGGGGGATAGCCCTTACCAGAGAGAAGTTGATTACCGATGTCTGGGGGTACGATTTTTACGGCGATGACAGAACCTTGGATACCCATATAAAGCTGCTCAGAAAAAGTCTCGGTGACTATAGTAAATATATAGTTACCCTCAGAGGGGTGGGATATCGCTTTGAAGCTTGAAAAAATCAGCATTAAATTCAAACTCTTTTTCTACCTTGCTATATTTGCAACTGTTATCCTTGTAATGCTGTGGTTTTTACAGATAGTCTTTCTCGATGAATTTTACAAGCAAATAAAGATAAGCAATATAAAAGCTTCGGCCCAGCAGATAGCTGACAATATAGATAATGATAATCTGAATACTCTCCTGGACAATATTTATAAGCAGAATCAAACCTATATCAGGATCATAAGTGAGGATGGAATAAGTACTTATTCCTCCAACGGGGCTCCGGATAGCTTAATTCACAGAATGCCGGGTGGTGACCTCTATGAAATATTCAAGAAAACTCAGCAAAATGGTGGGACCTTTCTGGAGCTTCGTTCTGCAGGGGAGCCTTGGGACAGATTCTTTAAGGACAGGAATTTTGCAGGAGAGCTTCTAAAGCCCATGGATAGGACAAATAAGAGCATAATCTACTCTATAATTGTAACAAAGAGAGATGGGACCAGCTATGTAGTAATAC
>JAEZIV010000120.1 GCA_023436515.1 Bacillota bacterium | reverse complement strand
AATTGTCCTCAATGTCGCGCTGGCTCATTCCTTTAGAATACATCGCCATGATTTTCTGTTCTATTTCATCCGTCCTGGTCTGCCGCTTTTCGAGGACTTTAGGGTCAAACTCACCGTTGCGGTCGCGGGGCACGGCAATTTCACTTTCGCCGTAATCGCTGATGATCGTCTTGTGATTGTAGCCGTTACGGCTGTTTCCGGAATTGTTTCCTTCGACGCTGTTTTTTTCATAGCCCAGGTGTTCATCCATCTCAGATTCCAGCATCTGTTCGATTGTACCGGCGAACAATCTTTTAAGTTTTGACTGAATATCACCTGTACTTTGGCAGTCCTGCATCAGCAGACTAACCAGTTCCATTTCCTTGTCCGTAAGAATATTCTTTGACTGTCTCATTTTTATAACCTCCGTTTGTTTGTTATGGAGATTATTGACATTTACACGGATTAATATTCAGCCTCTTGTTAATATTTTACTTTATTCTATTGTCCTTTTTGAAAGGTATGTATATAATTTCATTATACTGGTAAGCTTTTTAGATTAAGTATATCTCTAACGCTCTGACAATTATATTTCTCACAAAGTACTTTGTAAAGGCGATAGTTCTCTATAACACCTTGTTTTATACTGAAGTCTTTAAAGAATGGCTTTGTAACAAAATACGATAGCGAGAGGGATAAAAAATGTTAAAGAAGAGTATCATTTATTCAGTAGAGGTATTATTTTTTGTTGTTTTTTTGTTATTTTCAGGTTGTAGTGCTGCTAGAACAAGTAACTCAACCGAAACTAGTTTGTCAATAAATACAAGTACAACAAATACCACCCACTCAACAAATAAAACAACCACACCAAGCCCCGAAAGTGAAAACAATTCAGTTACTGAGCCAAGCAAAACTAGCGTTTCAAGTATCCCAAGCCCCGAAAGAAAGACTACTAAAAATGTTGATTCAAAAATAGACGAGAAATCTATCGTTAGTGCATTATACAATGACTTTTATATTGGTGAATCGTTTAAATCAGGTTTTATTTATATTGAGCCATTTAAAGTTGAAAGAACATCATATTATAAAGAGTTTAAATTTGATAATCATCCTAATTCTACTTATTTCTATACAATAAATGGTAGCAATAATGCCTATAATTCAGTATTCGATTCTGAATCAAGTGTTTATATTCCTTCAGTTGAGGAAGATAGTCAGTATTATTGGCAGGGAGATTCTGAACCTAATCAGTTCACTTTACGTTATAAATCCAGTAATGGAATAAATGATACTTCAGTTGGGGTTGCGTTTTTTAACCATAAAATACTAAAAATAGATTTCACCAATAAGGATAAAAAGAGGGTTTATTCAAAGGATGAATATAATAATGCTCTTGATGAAGTGAAAAAAGGTAAGGAAGATAAAGAAGATATGGGAGGGGCATTAAGTGAAATAACACTAGATAATACTATTGTAGGTGCTCAAGAAATTTGTCTAATTAATTTAGAAGGTATAAATTTAAAAATGTTATTATCAAAATATTTATATATTGGTTTTGAAAATACGGCTGATGTTTATGTGATTGATTTTATTAATACAGATGGGAAAGTGGTTGATACATTTCAAAAGTATAATTGGTCAGCATATTAGGACCTTCGAAATTAAGAGTGCAGATAACAAGAGAACAAAAAATTCAAATTTGGGACACTCTCAATAATTTTGCTTACCGCTGTCGCTTAAAATAGTCTATTGTTGTAGTATTGTTGTAAATTTATTTAAATTTATAAATTTAAGTCCTGAAACCCTTTATATTACTGCATTATGAAGTCTGTAATAAAATTGAGATAAGCCATGGTAAGGATGAGGTCAAGTTCGACTCTGATTGGGAGCTCCATAAAAAAAGAGTATCACACACGTGATACTCTTTTTTTATGGCATTCAAGTAGAAACGAACTTGTAACTATGTCTACCATGGATGCGCTCTTGAACCAGGCTGAGGCTTGATAAGCGAGCAATACAAGGAAAGCTCGCACCGAGGAGCGGAGCATATGAGATATGTAAGCACCGGAGGTGTGAAGCATGACGAAGTAGTGCGACGGTTTTTGAGAGCAGAACATCCATGGATAAGGATGAGGTCAAGTTCGACTCTGATTGGGAGCTCCAAAAAATAGTTGAAAATGCTTGATTTGCAGACAATGTGAATCAGGCATTTTTCATGTCAAAGTTCTAAATAAACCACTTTTAAACCAATTGAGATTCAGTTAAGCATTTTGGGTAATTGGTATATGTTTTTAGAAAACTAGATAATTATCTATGCCAATAGTTTTAAGTGCAGGTATTCCAGAGTCACGTTTTACTTATTATTTTGAATTATTTGACTATATCTTTCATTACTCAAACCCCTATTTAAGCCTCGTTTGAGACTTTTGTTTATGTACTTCTTTTGAAAAACCTATGCCATAATGGTTAGAAGATTCTAAAAAGTGTTAGAAGATTTGTTAGAAATAAATAAAGTTTACCTTAATCATTTTTCTTATGTATTATTTGTGTATATGTATATTTTTGTATATATCCAATTCTTCTTCTGTAAAACGGTTTTTAGGTATAACCCACAATCCCTCTTTTGATAAAAATAATAGAATTGCTTTTTTTGTTTCTTTTACCTTTACAAACTCTTCCCAGGCTACTTTTCTATTTGATATGTCATTTATAGCCTCTACTCCTTCTTTCGTAAAAATGTATTCCGTCGCTGGGTGTGAACATACTTTAGTGTAATCTGACAATAATATTACTGTAGCATAAATCGGGCAACGCTGAGGAGCGACCCAACGCTTGCTGCGGCTTATACGATGAATGGCGAGCCCTGTTGTTCGCCGTTTTTCTTTTCATCGGTAAGCCCTTGCG
>JAEZIV010000102.1 GCA_023436515.1 Bacillota bacterium | reverse complement strand
TACATTTCCCCATGTAAAGGTTACAAGTCCGTATTTGGGAAGATCCAGATTTGCCTGAAGTACTTCTTCCTTTAATGATTTTAGCAACATAATTTTATACCTCTTTTTCATAATATATAGTTAAACTAAAAGCTTGTACAAAGAACAGTTTCGTTATTTTCAGCTTGTTATTTTTCATGCAGCAAGCCTGACCGCAATATATTCTTTTAGCTAGAAACGCCTCTTTCCCAGCCTAATGAACAAGGGCTCTACCTTTTAATACACGAGTCCCTGATTATCAGCTCAGGTTCGATCACCTTTCTAATCATCTGCTTTGAGTATTCCGGATTTTCTATCATCTCCAGCAGGGTTTTTGCTGCCAGCTCACCCAGCAGCTCCTTTGGATGACTTACAGAGGTAAGCTTAACAGGGCAACTGGTAGAATAGTAGGAATCATCAAAGCCTGTGATGGATATATCCCCGGGTACCGACAGGCCCAATCCGGTCAGCTTCTCATAAACGCCGAAGGCCACCTGGTCATTGTAACAGGCTATTGCATCAATGCTTCTGCCGTTTGCAAGCATGGCTTCGACAGTTGAATAGGGCTTTATCTTTCTGTCCTCGGTATGAAACCATATAATATAGTCGGGATCGTATTTGATCCCATGTTCGGAAAGAGCCCGGGCGTAGCCCTTGTGCCTCTCAATTCCCTGAACATCATCGGCTTTAAATATTCCTACAATATTTTTATGCCCTAAATTTATCAAGTATTTTACAGCCAGATACATTCCGTCCGAATCATTTAGTACAATCTGCGGCTTCTCCTCCAACTGCTGATACACCCCATGTATAAAGATATAGGGTATATTATGCTCATCAAGGGCCTGATAATACTTTACATTGTTCGAAAAAAGAGAGCTCTTGGTAGGTTCAATAATAAGCCCCTCAAGATCCTTACTAAGTATCTCCTGAAGATATATAGCTTCTTTTTCAACATGGTTGTCTGTGTTCTTAAGCATAATGCTATATCCATTTTCCGATAAGACGGAATCTATACCTTGAATAACTCTTGGAAAAATATACTCAGAGATATATGTGGTCATAACACCAATATTTCTCGAATTTGTCCTGCTTATGCTTCTATCCTTACAGAAAGTGCCCCTTCCATGCTCGGTATACAGATATCCCTCATTTACAAGCATTGAAATGGCCTTTCTGACTGTATGCCTGCTTAATGACAGCTGCTCAGCCAGAGTATTCTCAGAAGGTATCTTTTCTCCGGGCTTTATTCGGCCCATAACAATCTCTTCTTTAATATACTCCTTTAGTCTTGCATATTTAGTTTGACTTGGATCATTTTGCAACATAAAGTACCCTCTCTGACAATAACTTGTGCATACAATCTATTAAAAATTATATAGTATCAAAATTCTATTTTCAACAAGTTTTTTTAGTTAGTTTTTAAACCCCCGAGACTCGGTAAAAAGCCCAGACAGTGAAAAAAATGTCTAAACTTGTCTGTACAAGGCATTTCAATTGCTTTGTATAATTCGTACAATATGGGGAAAATGATATTGCTTTTTTTATAAAAGAGTTATACAATTAAGTAAAGTACATGTGCATACAAGTTAAACTGTATAGGAGGAGCTAAATATATGCTTAAAATTAAGAATTATGAATTCTGGTTTATCACAGGCAGCCAGCATTTATACGGACCTGAAACCTTAAAGCAGGTTGCTGAGCACTCAAAAATAATGGTTGAAAAGCTTAATGAAGACTCAGTAATTCCCTACACAATTGTTTTTAAACCCATTGTTACCACTCCTGATGAGATAACAAAGGTTCTCGTTGAAGCAAATGCTTCGGAAAGCTGTGCCGGTATTATAACCTGGATGCACACCTTTTCACCATCAAAAATGTGGATAGCCGGGCTTTCCCAATTGAACAAGCCTTACCTCCATCTTCATACACAGTATAATCAGGCTCTTCCATGGAGCAACATTGATATGGACTTCATGAATTTGAATCAGTCAGCCCACGGTGACCGCGAGCATGGCTTCATTGCAGCAAGGCTCCGTAAAGCACGCAAAGTTATAGCAGGCTATTGGGAGGATCCAAAGGTTCGCGAGAGAATAGCCTCCTGGCAGAGAACAGCTGTTGCATGTATTTACAGCCGTCAGCTGAAGGTTGTTAGATTCGGGGATAACATGCGTGAGGTTGCAGTTACCGAGGGTGACAAGGTTGAAGCTCAGCTTAAGCTGGGTTGGTCAGTAAACACTTACGGAGTAGGCGATCTTGTTTCAAAGGTAAACGCAGTTACCCAAGAGGAAATTGATGCTCAGATTGCTGAGTACAAGACAAAATATGATATATCTCCTGATGCTTTGTCAGGTGAAAAATATGAAGCTATCAAAGAACAGGCAAAAATCCAGCTCGGAATGAAGGCAATTCTTGACGAGGTTGGTGCAGGTGCCTTCACAACTACCTTTGAGGATTTACATGGTCTCAAGCAGCTACCGGGTCTTGCCTGCCAGGATCTCATGTCACAGGGCTATGGCTTCGGCGGCGAGGGAGACTGGAAAACCTCTGCTCTAACCAATGTTATGAAGGTTATGGCAGACTTCAAGGGTACCTCCTTTATGGAAGACTACACCTACAATCTTGTTCCCGGCGAGGAAATGGTACTCGGTGCTCACATGCTTGAGGTATGCCCCACCATTGCAGCCACAAAACCACGTCTTGAGGTTCATGCTCTGGGTATAGGCGGAAAGGCCGACCCTGCAAGAATAGTATTTGACGGTACCTCAGGTCACGCAGTCTGCGCATCATTAATTGATATGGGCGGACGTATGAGACTTATTATTGCTGAGGTTGAAGCTGTTCAGCCCACAATCGATATGCCTAAGCTTCCTGTTGCCAGAGTTCTTTGGAAGCCCGAACCCTCGCTGGAGGTTGGAGCTGAGGCCTGGATTTATGCAGGAGGTGCTCACCACACAGTATTCTCCACTGTTGTAACAGCTGAGCAGTTGATTGATTTCGCTGAAATGCTTGATATAGAATATGTCCTCATTAACAAGGATACTACCATTCTCAACCTCCGCAATGAACTGAGAATGAGTGATATAGCCTGGAAATTGAAGTAAGGGCTAGCTTATAGCAGTTGAAAAGCAATGCCGGTGTACTAAAACACCACCAAAGGACAGTCTATTCTACCTACGCTGAACAGGCTGTCTTTTTCTTTGATCCGGATGAACCGCTGACTTACCGCAGAAAATGAATAGTAATGGGCAAAATATGAAATGCTGTCAAGGGGACATTAGGGTATATTATTAATAGTTACAAGTATAAGTTATAAGCAGCTTCACCTGCTTTAATATTCATCCTCGCTTATGCTGTCAGGCTCACGGCAGCTACGCATAAAATCCTGTGGGCCGGAAAGGGCTAATGGTAACCGAATGACAAATGAGAAGCCAGCTTACCTCGATGAAAGTTTAAGTTTTGAAGAAAGAGTTAAAGATTTAGTCTCCAGAATGACCCTGGAGGAAAAGACAACACAGATGCTTTACAACTCACCTGCTATTCCACGCTTGGGGATACCTTCCTACAATTGGTGGAACGAGGCACTTCACGGTGTTGCCCGCGCAGGAATTGCAACAGTTTTCCCACAGGCAATCGGTATGGCTGCCACTTTTGATGAGGACCTGATTTTTGATATAGCCGATGTTATTTCGACTGAAGGAAGAGCCAAGTACCATGAATTTCAGAGAAGAGGCGACCATGATATATATAAGGGGCTTACCTTCTGGTCACCAAATATAAATATATTCAGAGATCCACGCTGGGGACGAGGTCACGAAACTTACGGCGAGGACACCTACCTCACTACCCGACTTGGCATACGCTTTGTCGAAGGCTTACAGGGCAGCGATGACAAGTACCTGAAAACTGCCGCCTGTGCAAAGCACTTTGCTGTTCATAGCGGGCCTGAAGGGGAACGCCACAGCTTTAATGCCGAGGCTACACAAAAGGATATGTACGAAACCTATCTGCCGGCATTTAAAAAGCTGGTTCAGGATGCAAAGGTTGAAGCTGTAATGGGTGCTTACAACAGAACAAATGGCGAGCCCTGCTGCGGAAGTAAAACTCTCCTGAAGGATATACTCAGAGACGATTGGGGCTTTAAGGGACATGTAACCTCTGACTGCTGGGCAATAAAGGATTTCCATGAATTCCACATGGTTACCAAGACAGCTCCCGAATCTGTCGCTCTGGCCGTAAACAATGGCTGTGACGTTAACTGCGGAAATATGTATCTGAACCTTATGATCGCATACAATGAGGGGCTTGTATCAGAAGATAAAATAACCGAATCTGTATCCCGTTTGATGATGACACGTATGAAGCTCGGTATGTTTGACAAGGATGAAAACGTTCCCTTTGCCGACACCTCCTACGACATAGTTGATTCAAAGGAACACAGAGCACTGGCACTTAAAGCTGCCAGAGAATCTCTTGTGCTGCTAAAGAATGATAACCAGACTCTCCCTCTTAAGAAGGACAGTATTAAATCCATAGCTGTAATAGGCCCTAACGCCGACAGCAGGGAAGCCTTAATGGGCAACTATTTTGGTACACCTTCACAATATATTACTGTACTGGACGGTATACGAGAGATTCTTCCCGATACTGTCAGAATAAACTACTCACAGGGCTGTCACCTGTACAAGAATAGAGTTGAAGGTCTGGCTCAGCCAAACGACAGAATAGCTGAAGCCGTAGCTGCAGCCGACAAGTCCGACGTTGTTGTCCTTTGCCTTGGGCTGGATGCCACAATAGAAGGCGAGGAAGGTGACGCAGGAAACGAATACGGTGCGGGGGACAAATTCGACCTAAACCTGCCAGGATTGCAGCAGCAGCTACTTGAGGCTGTAACTGCTACAGGTAAGCCTGTAATTTTGGTATTATTATCAGGAAGTGCACTGGCTGTTACCTGGGCTGACCAAAATGTAGGTGCCATTGTTCAAGCCTGGTATCCCGGCGCACAGGGTGGAAGAGCAGTTGCTGAGATGCTGTTTGGAGAATTCAGCCCATGCGGAAAGCTGCCTGTTACCTTCTATAGAACAACTGAGGAGCTTCCTGATTTTAGAGATTACTCAATGAAAAACAGAACCTACAAGTACATGGAGAACGAAGCACTCTATCCTTTTGGCTTTGGTTTGAGCTTCACAAGATTTGAATATAGCCATTTGAAGCTGTCCTCAGACAGTATCAAATCCGGAGATGAAATAACTTGTACTGTCAAGGTTAAAAATACCGGAAGCTATGAAGCCAAAGAGGTTGTACAGCTGTATCTCAAGGATACCGAAACCAGCTGCGTCGCACCAAGGTGGCAGCTGAGAGGTATAAAAAAGGTTAATTTACTTCCAGGAGAGGAAAAGATAGTTTCAATGACTATCTCTCCAGAGGACATGATGCTTGTAACAGAGGATGGCAGCTCTGTTCTTGAGCCGGGAAGCTTTGAGGTATTCATAGGCGGAAGCCAGCCCGACGCTAGAAGCATCAGCTTGAGCGGAACTCAGGTAGTAACCGGAAGCTTCCAATTAGCATAATGAATTTACTTATAAAAGCTGAAAAAGCCTAAATGGTTTTTTCAGCTTTTTACTTTATTAAGTCTAGACACAGTCTTGGCAATTAAACCATGAATTTCTCTGTTATTAAAAAAGGAAAATAGCTTCTCACATAGAATATATCCATATAACTTTTATTCCGAGGATGCAGTAAAATGTTTGTAGAGGGTTTGCACGAAAAGGATATCTTTACTAAGGAATTTCCTTTCAGGCTGGAAATAAACACCAGTACTGACTTTGTGTATCCGGTTCATTGGCATGATGCCATTGAGCTTATTTATGTTGAAAAAAACCCCTTCAACTTAACGGTTAACAATAGTGCTATTTCCCTTGAGGAGGGGGATATACTCCTTATCGCCAAGGGGGATACCCATGGTTTTTCAAATAATGGCGGAAGGGGTAAAAGAATTTTCATTTTGTTTGATTCTTCCACCTTTAATGCCCTTGGCAGCAATAACATTGTAAAGCCCCTCCTGTCCAATACCTTCAAAATACTAAGCACCGACATCCCCTGCCACAGAGATATAAAGAAGCAGATAAAGGCAATAGTTGACTGCTGTTCACATAAGCCCTATGGCTATGAGCTGTTTCTTAGCGCCCGGGTCTATGATATTTTAGGTATAGTATCCCGGCATGTTATGGAAAGAGTGGAGCCCCAGAGCACTGTACCTACTACAAAAAAAATCCACGGTCTTCAAAAGCTCTCTGAGGCCTTTAAATATATTGAGCAAAATTATATGAACGATATTTCTCTGTCTGACGTTGCAAAAGCTGTAGGCTTCAGCGAGTATTATTTCTCCAGAATGTTCAAAAGCATTACTGAAAAAAACTTCAATCAATACCTTAATGAATTCCGGATTAAGCAGGCAGAAGTCTACCTTACCAAATCAGGTATGTCGGTGGCCGATATTGCTTATTCCTCAGGGTTCAACAGCATCGTAACCTTCAACAGGGCTTTTAAGGCTGCAAAGGGCTGCTCACCTTCAACTTATAAGAAGCTCGGAGTATAACTGCCCATCAATGGAGTTTAGCTGCCCCACGGTAGCTGTACACCCCTTTATCCTTTGGCCTAACGTTTTATAAACAGAAATATTATAGGAATTGTTGTGCCTAGTACAGATATCACAATAACTCCGATACTCCCCAGTATTAACCGATCATCTCTCCATAAGCTTACACCATATGTCAGGCTATAGTAACCTGCCATAAGCATAAAAATCATCAAAATATAGGCCATACCTATTACCTCTCCTCCGGTACTGAATATTATCTATACCATGCCTTTACCGACTCTACCATAAGCCCTGTCCTTCTGATGTTAACATCAACCTTTACACTTATCTTGGCTTCTTCAAAATGGTTCAGCCATCTATATTCCTCCCATTCCTGTATGGTAGGAAAATATCCTGCGAGCTTACGCCCAAATCCAAAAATATCAGATTTATAAACGTACTGTACCTTTCCGAGCATCTGGGTTACCTGGTTAAGAACATATTCTGCTGCCTGTTTATTAAGTTTTTCGATATTGCTGGTGTCTTCATAATTAATTCGGCTCTGAATTGATGCTATATCGGCTTCCATTTTCAGGACCACCTCAATGATGGGTTTTTTATTCTTAAAGTATGCTTTTATCTCTGGTTTGCGGCTTGGTCGGAAATCAAGAGTTATCACCTCATCAGGTGTACTTTTATCCCTGATGACTACAAATCCTCTCTTGAACTTACCGCTTACCATCATAAAGGCTCTTGTTTCTTCAGAATTCAGAGCTCCAACCATTTTATCCGTGTTAAAAACAGCTGTTCCGGTATATTCATCCTTTCCTTCTCCAGACCTTGGTATCTCTCCAGGTAAGTACCCCTGTCCTACCCTGACCTTCGATTTTCCTTTGTTAGCCTCCTCTGCAAATTTGCTGAAGTCATTTAGTCCTGCATAAGCAGCATAGCCTTGCTCATAAGTGGAAAAGATATTCCGGTAAAAATCATGAAAGACTATCTTAGGAAAAAAGCTGGTATTTCTAGCTTGTGTAAACATCAATTCCATTGACTTGGATAAACTCTCACCTATCAACGGCTTATTTTCCTGAATGAATTTTTGAGCACTACCCTTAACCACCAATATATTCATAACACTTCTGGTATCTCTGAATCTAGCTAAGGGTGCAAGAATTTCTTCAATACCTTCTTTAGCAAGGTCTTCAGATATTATCAGGGTTTTGGCATGCTTTAGTGAAACTCTTCTTGATATGGCCATTCCATACATATCAAGAGCCTCAATAATTGAGGGAGACTCCACAGAGCTTATGTTGAAGCCTGGTGCAGTGTTGCCCTTCTCCATTCCACTACTATCCTTATCTCCCTGCCCTTCACCCCCGCCCCCGGAGGACTTATATGTGGGGTATTGAATTGTCAGCCGCAGTTTATCATTTACTCCATTTTCCAGTCCAAGTGTTAAGGCATAAACCTGATCATCCACCTCAGCTGCATCATAGCAGCCGCAATTAAGTGTACAAGCCATCAGAAGCAGCAAACAAAGCTTAACCCTCTTTGACATCATTTCCACCTCTTTTTCTAAAAATCACAGCCATCAGTAAGACGATTATTGGTACCAGATAGACAAAAAACAGACTGTACTGCCTGATAAAATGTATATTCCTTTGGATAACCTCAGATATATTTTTGGGAATAAGCGCAACCATGAACAGTAAAAAACAGAAAGGAAAGATCATGGGTCTGTGACTTGGTATATTGAAAGCCTTTGAGTATAGATTCATTGAAATATAGAATATCAGAGAAACCGCAAGCAAGGAGGATATTACCCATGTAAAGAGGAACACTGATTCAAGCCTCTGAACAAACCTGTTGAAGTAAATCGCTCTTGACAGTTCAAATAAGCCTGATATATTCTCAGACCCGACATTGTACATAAAGGCCATAAGATTACATATTACGTTTACACTAAAAACTGCTCCGGTTATTAAAATACTGAAATAGCCCGCCCTCTTAAAGGATTTTAGATTATGAAGGGAATTTATTATTATAGTCAGAATGAACACCTCATCGTAGGCCGAGCTGCGAAGAACCCCGGTCCTTAGAGTTTTCATAAATCCGTAACCTAAATAGGGCTTCAAATAATCAGCACTATAATATGGGCTTGCCAAAACAAGAATTAGAAATATACCTACCAGCACCGGAACAAGAAAGATTGCCGCCATTCTGGCTATGCTTTCCAAGCCGGTGTAAGCTACAATTGCACAAACGGCTATATAACCGAAAATCAAAATACTGGGTGGTGTGTATGGCAGATTATATATTTTAATCATTTCAATGAATTCACGTAGGTTCGAAGCTGCTAAAAATAAGCTGTAAGCAGCAAAGCACAGTACAAGTATTTTACCGATGACTTTACCTAAAACAGCTTCAAATATTTGGGTTAGGTCCATGCCGGGGAACCTCTTCATCAATAAATAAAACAGTGAAAAGAATACTAAGCTCATTAGGCAGGAGATAATGGTTCCATACCAACTGGAGGTCCCCTCGTATTTTATGATTAGTGATGTACTTGTGTAGAACATTTTTGTCTGCATAACAATTACTATCATACACACTGCCTCAAATGTACCAAAGGTACCTTCCCTGCTAGTCATGGCTTTCCTCCTCTTCCTGCTGCTTTTTCTTGTCTGATGCAGGTTTCCCCTGCGTCCATGTCCGAGATATTTTTGACTGCCTTGTGACGTCAAGGGGATTTATCTCATCGGGCCTGAATTGCTGCTTCCATACCGGTTTTCTGATTATGAGATCATTGCTCTTATTTACCTTCGGTCCATAAAAGGTAAGGAAAGGAACACCGAAGGATTTCGTATTTGAAAGTAATGCGGTGACGGCAACAATTCCAAGAGAAATACCATAGAAGCCCAATAAGGCTCCCAGGACTATAAATAATATTCTTGTTATTCTTGCAGCAAAGGCCATACCGAAATCAGGTATAGCGAAATTGCCCAGCCCTGTTATTGCTACAATTATTATCAGTACAGGGCTTACTAGATTTGCCTGTACCGCTGCCTGCCCAAGAATAAGTGCACCTATAATTCCTATAGTATTTCCTATAATTCCCGGAATTCTTATACCGGCCTCTCGAATGAGCTCAAAGGACAGTTCCATCAGAAGGACCTCTATGATGGTTGGAAACGGTACGTTTTCCCGTGCTTTTGCTATCGCTATCAAGAGATCGGTGGGAATCATTTCTCTGTGAAAATTTGTGAGAGCTACGTAAAGCCCCGGAATAAAGGCGGCTATAAAAACGGCAAGTATCCTTATCAGTCTCAAAAGTATACCATACTGCCATCGTAGATTTGTGTCCTCAGGTGTTTGAAAAATACTTGTTACAGAAACAGGAACCACAAGTACAAAGGGGCTTCCGTCTGCTATTATTGCTACCCGTCCTTCTATTATGTTGGCGGCTGCCCTATCAGGCCTCTCGGTTGTCAGAATAGTTGGTAAAATAGACATTGGATTCTCTTCAATGAATTGCTCCAATATACCGCTTCCATATATAAAGTCGGTATTTAATCCCTTAATACGCCTCTTTACCTCTTCAATAATGGCGGGATTTGTCAGCCCGTTTATATACATTACGGCGCACTGATTATGATTTCTCTTTCCTATTTTGATATATTCTGTGGATAGATCCTTGTTTTTTATGATTCTCCTAATCAGTGTTACATTTGTTTTTAAATTCTCTGTAAAGCCCTCCTGTGAGCCTCTTACAACTCCTTCTGTCTGAGGTGTGGCCACAGCCCTCTTCTCAAACCCCTTTGTTTCATTAGAAATGTAGTAGTCACAGCCATCTACATACAAGCAGGTATTACCACCCAATATCTCGTATATAATCTCCCCAGGATCAGTAACCTTGGTTGCCTGATTTGTTTCTATAACCTCCTTGAGTATTTTCTCAAGGCTGCAGCTGCCATTGCTCTCAAGCTCTTTCTTTGCCAGGAGAGGCCTGATTATGAAATTATTTATGGTTATCCTGTCTACCATGCCGTCCAGAAAGGTTATAAAGGCCCTGTATTGTCCTGCGATAGTAAATTCTCGTATAATGATATCCTTATTATTTTTCTCATTAAAGGATTTCTTAATAAACTGAAGGTTTCCATCTATATCCTTTGGAACTTTATCATCTCCATCAGCAGCCTGCTTATTTTCACTATTTCCCTTATTTTCCTTATCCTTCTTACTAATTTTCTTAAGCTCTGAAACAGGAGTTGGTCTCTTTATTGCTTTTGCTCTTTTCTCTCCCTGTTTACTTTTAGGATCCTTTTTTTCTTCCTCCTCTTTTTCAGGAATATAAAAGGCTTTAACCTCTTTAGGCTTCTTATAGGTTAATAGTGAGAACAGTTTGGATATTCCTCTGTTATTTGCCATAACTTCCTCCTGACTTCTGATATTGGTATGTATTTATAGCAT
The DNA here is from genome assembly GCA_023436515.1 of Bacillota bacterium. Lineage (GTDB taxonomy): Bacteria > Bacillota > Clostridia > Acetivibrionales > DSM-1351 > Ruminiclostridium. The sequence goes on along the minus strand of JAEZIV010000102.1, from coordinate 3,138 downwards.
ATCCAATGGATACTAAATTATCATTGCAAGTCAGAATGAATATTTTACCTTCGGCCAGGCTTTTCGGGGCGCAAAAAAGGAATGTCCAAAATGAATTCTCAAGCATTTTTGAACATTCCCTTTAATATGTCTGGATATTAATACCCTGCTGATTTTAAAGTGCTGGGTAGTTTAATTTGCTGCGGATTTTAATGTGCTGGGTATTTTAATATGCTTCAAAATTCCCTCAGCTTGCTCTATTTACTTTCCGAGGGTCTTTCCTCTGCTTTATCGGCAGCTCCGGCATTTTTCCTGGCGGCCTCCTTGTCCAGGGCCATTTCTTCAACAGTTTTAGTATGAACCCTCGCTGCTCCTTGATAGCCTTCCTTAACAGGTATAAGCTTTCCGTTCTTCAATCTGTCCTCTGCTGCCTCTATAGCCTTACTGTACTGGGGCAGCCATTTCTTTTGCGCTACAAGCATTTCGTCCACCAACTGCCATATTTCCGGCGGATTACATACTGCCCCTACAAGAGGATCCATCATCATAGCCTGTCTCAGCAGGGTATCGTCACCCTTCACTGCCGCCTCAACAGACATTCTCTGTACCGAAATGCTTGTGTTGCAAACTGCTGCACAGCCCAGTGGCAGATCCCCTACCTTTGGTATATTTATACCGTTTCTGTCCACATAACCGGGAACCTCAACAATAGCATCATCAGGAAGGTTTGTTATTGTTCCGTTGTTAACAACATTAAAATGCCCTCTGTATAGTCTTCCTGTTTCCAGACCTTCAAGTATATATGATCCATGCTCCTTACTTCTCAGCTCCCCTTTGTACTCAAAGGGCGGCTCCTTCATCCAGTTGGGGAAGTCAGTTTCAAACCAATTTCTTCCCTCAGTAGTTACTCTGAGGTATCCTCCGGTCTCACCGTTAATCCAAATGCCCATATCAATCCAATCCTTTATTTCCTCAGGACGTTTTCTATACCAGGGCACATATTCGCTAAGGTGTCCATTTGACTCTGTGCTATAATAGCCAAAGCGTCTAAGCATATCGATACGAACCTTTTCGGTCTTTGAATACTCAGGATGCTTTTCAAAGGCTTCCAGCAGCTTTCCTGTCATGTCCTCACCATTATGCTTAACCTGTACATACCAGGTCTGATGGTTTATACCGGCACAGATTATATCTACCTCTTCCTTTTTAAGGCCTAAAACATTGGCCAGTTGCTCATGCCCATGCTGAACTCCGTGGCATAGACCAATTGTTCTTACCCCGCCGTATTTATTGCAGGCCCAGGTGACCATCGCATTTGGGTTAGCGTAATTAAGAAGTATACAGCCCGGCTCTGCCACCTCTCTTATGTCCTTACAAAAGTCAAGAATAGCGACTATGCCCCTCTGTCCGTACATTATGCCACCTGCGCAAAGAGTGTCACCTACACACTGGTCAATTCCATACTTTAGTGGTATGTCTATATCATATTGATAGGCCTCAATGCCTCCTATTCTGACAACATTGAAAACATACCTGGCATCTCTGACAGCCTCTCTTCTATCTGTGGTTGCCTGTATCTGTATATCCAGACCGTTTTCATCTATATCCCTCTGACATAGCTCCGTAACCATACTCAGATTGTGTTCATTAATATCTGTAAATGCAACCTTAATATTCTGAAACTCCTTGACTGCAAGAAGATCCCTCAGTAGTCCTCTTGTAAAGCCAATGCTGCCAGCGCCAATAAAAGCCACCTTAAAAGACATTATAATCCTCCCATCTACGAGGCCAAGCCCGTAACACATATTTATGAGTTGATTATAACTTAATATAAATTATTATGTTTTTAAAATATAGATACGTTTATGAAAATAAGAAAGAAATAGCGACATATTGGCTTCAAGGTCAGAGGGCTATTCTTAGGAAATTTTGCTTATGAGTTTTTCTGTTAATTTTGTAGCCTTCAACTATACTGTTCAATTCGAAGACTCTTTCTGAACTCTCTTGGAGACTGGCCTGTCAGCCTCTTAAATACCTGATTGAAGTATTGTCTGCTGTTGATTCCAACATAGGCCGAAATATCAATAATAGGTATATTGGTATTCTTAAGGAGCATTTTAGCCCTTTCAATTCTAACAGTGTTCAGATAATCCATTACTGTAATTCCGACCTCTCTTTTAAATACCCTGTTAAGATAATCCTCATTTAGATTACAGCTGGCCGAAATATCTTTAAGGGTGAGCTTTTGGTCATAATGCATATCCATAAAGTCCTTTGCTTTATTGACATAATTTTCGAATACAGAGACATTTCTCCTTCTTACAGCGGCAATAGAGGTTTTTAGAAGTATTTCATACATTAGAAGAGAGGCCGATATGCTTTGAGTTCCGGCTGTAAAGGAATTCAATTCTATTACAAGACTTTTCAGCAGCTGAAATAAATCCTCATAATCCTTTAAAATAAGAGTGGGTTCTCTGAAAGCAAGGAGCTGTTTGAGCTCATCAACATTTTGGGCGAACTCTCTTAAGGAGGGAAGAAAATTCACTTTCTTTATAAATATAAACTCAATATTCATCATTTTACAGTGGGTTGAACTGCTAACCGTGAGCTTATGAGGAATTCCGGCATTGATAAGAATAAAGTCACCCTTTTTAAAGCATATTTTTTCGGTAACATAGTCCCTGATGTGTATCTCACATTCTCCGCTAATGATATACATTATTTCAACCCTGTCATGTTCATGAAAATCCATATCATAGTCATGCCAGGTTCGAAAGTAATAGGCTTTAACTTCAGGCTGATAATCCCCTTTTATTAACTTTTCATTATATAGGTCATTTGAATACATTTTCTTCTCATTAGTATAATAATTTTTTTGCTCACCACTTAATGCCTCTCTGCTGAAAAATCTCTTTGGTCACTAAAATTATGCATTGTCTGGGGGTTTTATCACAGCCTTTATATGTATAACATGCTTCTTGCATAGGCCAGCGCCTTTACGTAGCACTCTGTAATCTTTCCCTTATCCATACATATGGCTTCAGCATATATATCCATTTCCCAGCTGCCTTGTTCCTGATGGATAATCATATTGTATAAGTCACCTAGTTCATCCTCCTGACTTACCAACGCATTTACAATATCCTTTGAAAGGGGTAT
>JAEZIV010000464.1 GCA_023436515.1 Bacillota bacterium | reverse complement strand
TATTTATGCCGACCGGTCTGGTGGGTGCGTTTAACAAAATAAAGAGTAGAATTAGCAAAATTAATTTAAGTAAAGCAAAAATGCCGGAAACAACGGAAAAACCGGTATTAGATTAAATTAGGCGGTTATAAAACGGAGGTGGAAGCTATGAGCTCTGTTCTGGAGATTAATGATTTGACAATAAGCTTTGATGGCTTTAAAGCAGTTAATAGATTAAGCACAGCAGTAAAAAAGGGAGATATCCACTTTTTTATCGGGCCCAACGGTGCGGGTAAAACAACGCTTCTTGATGCAATTTGCGGAAGAGTTAAACCGGTTTCGGGTAATATTATTTTTCAAGATGGCAGTGATGTTACAAAGCTTTCAGAGCATGAGATAGTCGAGCTTGGTATAGGGAGAAAATTTCAGGTTCCTTCAGTTTTTAACGGTATCACAATATATGAGAATATGGAACTGGCAGCAGTAAAGGTCAGATCCCTGTATTCCTCACTTTTTACCAAATTGTCAAAAGAGCAGAATGAGAGAATTAAGTCGGTGCTAAACATAATCGGCTTATATGAAGATAGATATAGAACTCCGGCAAAGCTGTCCCATGGACAGAAGCAGTGGCTGGAAATAGGTATGCTGCTGGTTCAGCAGCCTGAAATAATGCTGCTGGATGAACCGGTGGCTGGTATGGGCAGAAAGGAAACTGAAAAAACGGGTGATCTTCTCAGGGAAATATCAAAACAGTGTTCAGTTGTGGTGGTGGAGCATGATATGGAGTTTGTTAAAGAATGTGCCAATACCGTAACCGTCCTTCATGAAGGGGCTCTTCTTGACGAAGGCAATATGGAAGCAGTTCAGAAGAATCCGAAGGTGATAGAGGTATATCTCGGACGAGGAGAGCGTGAGAGAGCTTAGGAGGAGTTTGTATGCTTGAAATCAATAATATGAGCAGTTATTACGGTGAAAGTGCCATTCTAAGAAATATAAACATGAAGATTGAAGAGGGTAAGGTCATTTGTCTGCTGGGAAGGAATGGAGTAGGCAAAACCACCTTTCTCAAAAGCATCATGGGACTTGTAAAAACACCCTCCGGAAGTATAAAGCTCAAGGGTGAGGAGATAATAAAAATTCCCACCTACAACAGAGCTGTTAAGGGTATAGGCTATGTCCCACAGGGTAGAGATATTTTCCCCCAATTAACTGTTCATGAAAACCTTCTACTGGGATTGGAACGCATAAAGAGCAGAGGTGAAATAGACCCCGGCATCTATGAACTGTTTCCTGTAATAAAGACCATGCTAAGCAGAAAAGGCGGCGATTTAAGCGGAGGACAGCAGCAGCAGCTTGCAATAGCAAGAGCACTTGTGTCCCAACCTCAGCTACTTTTATTGGATGAGCCTACAGAGGGAATTCAGCCCTCAATAATACAAGATATCGCCAGAGTAATAAAACTTCTGAAGGAAACAGGGAACATGACAATGATTATAGTTGAACAGTACCTGGAGTTTGTTCTTGAAGTGGCTGATTATTTTTATCTTATAGACAAGGGAAGGATAATCATGGAGGGCAGTACCCTTGGAGCAGATCCAAATGAAATACAGGAAAAGATGGCAATATAGTGGTTAAGGTGAATGAAATAATAAATTAGTAAAGGAGATGCTGGGGCCATGCACTTAACACCAAAGGAAACAGAAAAGCTGATGCTCCATTTTGCAGGTGAACTGGCAAGGAAGAGAAAGGCTAGAGGCTTGAAGCTGAATTATCCTGAGGCAATAGCTTACATCAGCGCGGAGCTTATGGAGGCGGCGAGAGATGGGAAGACCGTGACAGAATTAATGCAATACGGAGCACAGCTCCTTACGGCTGAGGATGTAATGGAGGGTGTTGACACAATGATTCACGAGATACAGATTGAGTCAACCTTTACTGACGGAACAAAGCTTGTAACGGTACATACCCCAATCAGATAGGAGGCTTGGCAAAATGAAACCCGGAGAGTATTTTATTGAAAAGGATTTTATTGTTCTGAATGAAGGAAGGCCTACTTTTGCACTAACAGTCGCCAATACTGGTGACAGACCCGTTCAGGTGGGCTCCCACTTTCATTTTTTTGAGGTAAACAAATGCTTGGAATTTGATAGAAGGAAGAGCTTTGGGAAAAGACTGGATATTCCTTCGGGAACAGCTGTAAGGTTTGAACCTGGGGAAGAGAAGGAAATTGTCTTAACAGAGTTTGGTGGAAATAGGGAGGTTTATGGACTCAATGGTCTTACCTCAGGAAGTCTTCAGGACAGTAATGTATTTAAAAGTGCTGTAGAAAAGGCAGCCAAGCTCGCATTCAAAGGAGTTGAGTAAATATGAGCTATACTATGAAGGCTAAAGACTATGCAGATATGTACGGTCCCACAAAGGGGGACAGGGTAAGGCTGGCAGATACAGAGCTTGTTCTGGAAATAGAAGAGGACTTTACTGTTTACGGTGATGAGAGCAAGTTTGGAGGGGGAAAGTCCATAAGGGACGG
>JAEZIV010000453.1 GCA_023436515.1 Bacillota bacterium | reverse complement strand
GTAACAGGGAGCTTTGTAGAAGCTGAGAGCAAGGATTTTGAAGCAGGCCTCAGCAAGGTAAATATAACCGGTGAGACTATGAATGGTCGGATTGAAATAGTTAAGTAATATGAGCTTTACCTCCAATAAATACTTATATGCTTACGTGACACAAAATTTATATAGAAAACAACAAAGGAACTACCTTTAAGGGCTACTGAAGGTAGTTCTTTTGTTGCTTCATATTCTTGTTCATGTTATAATAATAAATTGCTGAACGCTGTTATGCTGAAAATATGCAATATCGGTGCATTATTCGGTGATTAACGGAAAGAGTAGCTAAAAACGTTGGGAAACTGTGCAGGGGTCATATATATGCCTCCTGAAATAAATGGCGTGTCAGAGCATGAGATAATATTTGGAGGATTTTATGTTTGATAAACTGCAGTCAGCAGAAGACAGGTATGAGGAAATAAGTCATAAGCTTAGTGATCCTGATATAATAAACAATCAGGAGGAATATAGAAAATACATGAAGGAATATTCCGACCTGGAGGAAATAGTTCAGAAGTTCAGAGAGTACAGAAAGGTTACCTCTGATATTGAAGAAGCAAGAGAGCTTTTGAAGGATACCCTTGATAAGGATTTCAGGGAAATGGTTCAATCAGAGTTTGAAGAGGCTCAGGAGCAGCTTGATATCATAAAAAAACAGCTCAAGGTAATGATTGTACCAAAGGACCCCAATGATGAGAAAAACGTTATTATTGAAATTCGCGGAGGAGCAGGCGGAGAAGAGGCGGCACTTTTTGCAGGGGTACTCTTCAGGGCCATGACCAGATACGCCGAAAGAAAGCGCTGGAAAACTGAAATACTGGATTCCAACCCTACTGAGCTGGGAGGCTTTAAGGAGGTTGTTTTTTCCATTGAGGGTAAGGGCGCATACAGCAGACTGAAATTTGAAAGCGGAGTTCATAGAGTACAAAGAGTACCTTCCACCGAATCCAGCGGCCGTATTCATACCTCAACCATAACGGTAGCGGTACTTCCCGAGGTTGAAGAGGTTGATGTGGATATCAATCCCAATGATTTGAGAATTGATACCTACAGAGCAAGCGGTGCCGGCGGTCAGCACATCAACAAAACCGATTCTGCAATACGAATAACTCATATTCCCAGTGGTATTGTTGTTGCCTGCCAAGATGAACGGTCACAGCATAAAAACAAGGATAAGGCAATGAAAATACTGAGATCAAAGCTTTATGATGCTGCGCAGGAACAGCAGGCCAATGAAGTGGCTCAGGATAGAAAAAGTCAAGTTGGCACAGGGGACAGAAGTGAGAGAATCAGAACCTATAATTATCCCCAGGGCAGGGTTACCGATCATAGAATAAATCTGACCCTCTATAAGCTGGAGCAGGTTCTTGATGGTGATCTTGATGAAATAATTGATGCGCTTATCACCACCGACCAATCTGAGAAGCTTGGCGCCGGCAGTGATGATGAGGACTAAAAATATTGTTAATATTCTGCGGTAGCCACGAATAGTATGTCTTATAACGTTTATGCAAAAAAGCATACAGAGCTATTTTACAGCTTCGTTATAGATATACTATAAAGGGTGGTATGGCCGTGGAGCATATTTTAAGAATAGCAGGTATAGGCTTGATATCAGGAATTACCGGTACCGGTATAGGCGGATTGATAGCCTTTTTTGTAGGGAAAACCATAAGCAACCGTATATTAAGCTCAATACTGGAGTTTTCAGCAGGGCTGATGACCTCGGTAGTATGCTTCGAGCTTGTACCTGAGGCCGTTAAAATAGCAGGTCTGAATATGGCAATAATCGGAGTGCTGGTGGGAATACTTGTAGTCATAATAATAGATGACTTCGTCAAGCAGCTTGATGCCATAAAAAATGCATCGGGCAATTCAAATCTGTTGAGAACCGGCATTCTGGTATCAATTGGTTTGGCAATGCACAATCTGCCGGAAGGGTTTGCGGTGGGTTCGGGCTTTGAAGCATCGGTAAGCCTTGGTATAACACTTACTTTAATTATAGCAATCCATGACATCCCGGAAGGCATTGCAATGGCCCTTCCTATGAAGCTTGGTGGATTTACTGCAGCAAAGGCCTTTCTTTTAACAATACTCTCCGGTGTTCCCATGGGTATCGGTGCGCTGATCGGTGCTGCTTTAGGACACGTGTCGGAACAGTTTGTGGGAATTTGCCTTGGTTTTGCCGGTGGAGCTATGCTTTTTGTGGTGTATGGGGAACTCATTCCTGAGTCAAAAAGAATTTATCTGGGAAGAATGTCTTCAGTGGGGAATATCCTGGGCATTTTGTGTGGTATAATAGTGACAATGCTTAATTAAAATAGTAGACGGATGGCGGAAGAAAGACCTTTTTAGTTTACAGGAGAATTGTAGAATGATTACTGAAGTTATAAATATTGACCCCGAGAATATTGACAGGGAGAAACTTGGAAGGGCTGCGAAAGCGCTTAGTGATGGCAAAATAGTGGCAATACCCACCGAAACCGTATATGGTCTTGGAGCAAATGCCTTGAGCACCGAGGCCGTTTCAAATATCTTTATAGCTAAGGGAAGACCATCAGATAATCCACTCATTGTACATATAGCAGATAAGGAAAAGGTAGCTGAGCTGACAGAAAGCATACCGGATAAAGCTCTTGTGCTTATGGACAAGCTTTGGCCCGGCCCGCTGACCTTAGTGATGAAAAAAAACAAAATTATACCTGAGATTGTGACAGCCGGGCTGGATACAGTGGCAATACGTATGCCGGAGCATCCGGTGGCACTTGAGCTGATACGATTAGCAGGTGTGCCGGTTGCGGCGCCCAGTGCAAATGCTTCGGGCAGACCCAGTACTACAACGGCACAGCATGTGCTGGACGATATGGACGGCAGAATAGAAATGATAATTGACGCAGGATGTGCACAGGTTGGGCTGGAATCGACTGTTCTGGATGTGACTCAGGAGCCGCCGGTGTTACTGAGACCAGGGGGTATAACCCCTGGGCAGCTTGAAAAATATATTGGACCAATAGCTGTTGACAAAACTATCTTGGAGAATACCAGCTCCGACAATGTTCCCAGATCACCGGGGATGAAGTATACACACTATTCACCGAAGGCTCATGTGGTTGTTGTTAAAAGTAAAAGTAGCCGGGAACAGGCTGATAAAATAAATGAACTGGCTCGGGAAAGCAGTTTGAAAGGATTGAGAGTGGGAATATGCGCCACAGATCAGACAAAAGACTGGTATCAGGGTGGTGATATTCTCTCCATGGGTGACAGGGACAAGCCTGAAACCATTGCAGCCAGGCTATTTTCTCTCCTTAGGGATTTCGATAAAAGAGGTGTGGAAATCATATATGCGGAGGCTGTCGATGAGTTTGAGATGGGTCTTGCCATAATGAATAGAATGTTGAAAGCGTCAGGCTACGACATAGTTGAGGTGTGAGTACAATGACAATGACAAACAAAGAAACAAGCACACGTAATATACTTTTTATTTGCACCGGTAATACCTGCAGGAGCTGTATGGCCGAAGGAATATTCAGGGCTTTTTCCCAGCAGGAATCTGAGTTGAAGGAGTTGGCAGTAGCCTCTAGAGGTATTCAAGCCTTTGACGGCGATCCTGCATCACTGCACTCTGTAACGGCCTTGAAAAAGCTCTGGGGCATTGATATATCCATTCACAGGGCAAAAAGCCTATTGGCGGAGGATATGAATAGTGCTCAGCTTGTATTGACTATGACCAGACAGCACAGAGATTTTCTTAAAGCCAATTTCAGAGACAAGAGTTCTGCAATATTCACTCTCAAGGAATATGCATATCCGAACCTTCAGCAGGGGGACAGCGCTCTCGACATAAGGGATCCTTACGGTATGCCTTATAGCAGCTATGAAACCTGTGCAATTGAAATATACGAAAGCGTCAGGCAGGCTATAAAAAGGCTTATTTGACAAAAAAATTATGGGAAGGGTGTTGATTTAGTCACCCACTTTTTTTTGACATGAATAAGTTTATACTATAAAATAAAAAGGAATGAGCTATAAATTATATCTAATTTAATATATTCAATAAAAAGGCAGGGAATTTTGTCTAGCTACAAAAAAATTTTGCTTTTTTGTAAGTGTTCATTAACTTCCCCGTGCCGGAAATGGAGTTAGACTTGATTGCAATAGGAAGCGACCATGCAGGTTATCTGCTCAAGGCAGACATAATCAAGTTCTTGGAAAGTAAGGGACTTGAGGTAAAGGATTTTGGTACAAACTGTCCGGATTCTGTGGATTATCCCGATTATGGACAGGCAGTAGCTGAAGCAGTAAGCAGTAAGGAATGTGAAAAAGGTATCGTTATATGCGGTACTGGAATAGGAATATCAATTGCTTGTAACAAGGTTCCCGGAGTAAGAGCCGCATTGTGCACAGACAGCTATATGGCAAAGATGAGCAGGCAGCACAATGATGCCAACATTCTCGCTATTGGCGAAAGAGTGGTTGGACCGGGCTTGGCTCTCGAAATTATTGAGGTATGGCTTGAAACAGATTTTTTAGGCGGTAGGCACGGTAACAGAGTTGATAAAATCTCTAAAATCGAACAAAAATATTTTACAAAGTGAGGATAAAAGATGGATAGCGTATTTGTATTTGATCACCCATTAATACAGCACAAGGTATCATTACTGAGAGATAAGAACACTAACACAAAGGAATTCAGGGAGTTGGTTTCAGAAATAGCCATGCTTATGGGCTATGAGGTTACAAGAAATATGCCTCTGAAGGAAGTGGAAATCGAGACACCCGTTGGAATTGCAAAAACAAAGGTTATCTCAGGAAAGAAATTGGGCATAGTTCCAATATTAAGAGCCGGCCTGGGTATGGTTGACGGAATGCTCAGTCTCCTTCCAATGGCAAAGGTTGGTCATATAGGCTTGTATAGAGATCCAGAGACTCTGGAACCCGTTGAATACTACTGCAAGCTGCCTGTTGATGTTGAAGAGAGAGAAATAGTAGTTCTTGATCCAATGCTTGCAACAGGGGGTTCAGCATCAGCTGCAATTCAGTTTATAAAAAACAGAGGGGTACAGAATATCAAATTAATGTGCCTCATAGCAGCAAAAGCGGGAATAGAAAGAATACGCAAGGATCATCCCGATGTAGAGATATACTGTGCTGCTGTTGACGAGGTTTTAAATGATCATGCTTATATAGTTCCGGGCCTTGGTGATGCAGGGGATAGACTGTTCGGGACAAAGTAAGGATTATTACGGCGCATAGTCTCTTGATAAGCTGTAAAGCTGGTTTTTCACAGAAATATATACTTAATGGGTATTTTAGTGGGGGTATTTATGAGACCATCCTGGGATGAGTATTTTATACAGATTGTTGATCTGATAAAAACAAGATCAACATGTATGAGAAGGCAGGTAGGTGCACTAATTGTCAAGGATAAGAGAATACTTGCAACCGGCTATAACGGGGCGCCTATAGGCTGCAAGCATTGTTCTGAGGTGGGCTGTCTCAGGGAAAAGCTAAATATCCCCTCGGGACAGAGACATGAGCTTTGCAGAGCCATACATGCTGAGCAGAATGCTATTGTACAGGCGGCGTATAGCGGAACCAGTGTAAATGGGGCGACGCTTTACGTGACAGCACAACCCTGCGTGCTATGTGCAAAGCTGGCTATAAATGCCGGTATAACACGCATTGTGTTTAGTGGTGACTACCCTGATGAGCTTTCTATGACATTATTGGAGGAAGCCGCCATCGAGGTTGTTAAGGTATAGATATAAATTTAACGAAAACGGAGGGAGTATATTACTTCCCTCTGTTTATG
>JAEZIV010000383.1 GCA_023436515.1 Bacillota bacterium | reverse complement strand
AACGAACTCAGCTTACTGAAAAGGTAAAGAAGCTTGCATCGAGAATGTTAGAAAAAGTTAAGCAAGTAAAGGTCCCAAAATTATCAGATATGGGTGCAATGTTAAAAACAGTTGGAATTGTACTCTACATATACAGATTTATAGCGTTTTATCCGTTAGCAATAATTTATCTTGAGGTTGTATTTAAGATTTCGGTATTGAAATCCCTTTTTAATTCCGGACTTTTCTTTATGCTGCTGTTCTCCATTCCTGCAGGCTTATTGTTTTATATTTTTTCCACAATTGCTAAACGGAAAACCAATAGAATCATATCCATCGTGGTAACTTCGGTTATAACCTTGGTTTATCTGGTGCAGGTAGTATATTATAAGGTTTTTACTGCTTTTTTTGCCTTGTTTTCTTTAAACGGAGCAGGGCAGGTGTTGCAGTTCTGGAGGGAAATACTTACGGCAATCCTCAGCAGTATAATACCTATAGTATTTCTCCTTATTCCACTCATGTTTATTATTATTCTGGGCAACCGATTTCTCCCTCCTGACAGGACAGCCTTAAGCTTTAAAGGTGTAGTATTTGGTGCAATGATACTTTTACAGCTAATAGCGACACTATCTGTTCATTTCTCAGACGAAGGTGAGCTCAGCCCTAACTTCCTTTATTCAAAAGCAATCATACCTGAGCTATCGGTAGATAAGTTTGGTCTAATTACTACAACAAGACTGGATCTGCAGCATCTTATTTTCGGCTTTAACTCAGAGGGTGATGTTGATGCTACTGGGGGAGACGAGAATACAGATTGGGATAATGAAGGAGATATTAATGCCAAAAGTGAACCTGTTAAGCAGGCTGAGGAAACAGCAAAGGAGAAGTACTCCTCAGCCTCACCCGCAAGTATAGGCATTGAAGCAGGAGCTGGAAATTTAACCGGCAGCTCTATAGAGGTTACACCCCAGGAACCTGAATATAATATTATGGACATTGATTTTAACAAATTGCTTGAAGCTGAAACCAATGCAGATATAAAGGCAATGCATAACTATTTTAAGAAGGTTGAACCAACTAAAAAGAATGCTTATACCGGAATGTATAAGGGGAAGAATTTAATTTTCATAACTGCTGAAGGGTTCTCCCCATACGCTGTCAGGGAGGATGTAACACCGACTCTGTATAAGCTTTCTCAGGAGGGCTTCCAGTTCACAAACTTCTATACGCCAATATGGGGAGTGAGTACCTCAGATGGGGAATACGTGGCCTGTAACTCTCTAATTCCCAAATCAGGGGTTTGGAGCTTTTATGTATCCGGTAAAAACTTTATGCCCTTTGTTATGGGTAACCAGCTAAAGAAGCTGGGCTATGAACCTATGGCATACCATAACCATTCATATACCTATTATAACAGGGATGTGTCACATCCAAACATGGGCTATGACTTTAAGGCTGTTGGGCATGGGCTTGACGTAAAGAAGACATGGCCGGAGTCTGATCTTGAAATGATACAAAAAACTACCGATGAGTACATCGGGAAAAAACCCTTCCATGCGTACTACATGACTGTCAGCGGGCATTTGCAATATAACTTCGGAGGTAATTACATAGCGAGAAAAAATAAGGATTTGGTAAAGGATTTACCCTATTCAGACGCTGTAAGAGCATACCTGGCTTGTCAGATTGAGCTGGACAAAGCAATCGAAGAGCTGATTTCCAGGCTTGAAGTGGCCGGGGTAGCCGAAGACACCTTAATCGCCATAAGTCCGGATCATTATCCCTACGGACTTACAGTAGATCAACTTGAGGAGCTGGCCGGACACAAGATTGAAGAGAACTTCGAACTGTATAAGGGAGTATTCCTTCTTTGGTCAAAGGGAATGAAGCCCGAAACGATTGAAAAACCCTCTTCTAGCATGGATATTCTACCTACCCTGTCAAACCTGATGGGGGTGGAATATGACTCACGATTGCTCATGGGAAGAGACATAATGTCGGATGCAGAACCGTTGGTCATTTTCTCAAACTGGAGCTGGCTCACAGATAAGGCTAGGTATAATTCAAAACAGAGAAAGCTTATTCTTGAAGAGGGGGAGACTGAGGAAACTGTAACTAAGGAATATAAAGAAAGGATTGCCAAGCAGGTCAATAATAAATTTACCTATTCAACAAAAATACTTGATAAGAACTATTATGCAAAGCTGTTTAAATAGTATTTATAAATGTAAGCTGCCAGTAAGGGACGTTGGCAATGCAGAACAGGTGACTTAAATAAATATTGACAAGACAAGACTTTTGATGCTATATTCATTACAAGTAGAGACGAGAAGAGATTAGATGAGATTAGACGAGATGAGTAAATTGTGAGAGTTTTTCTTTCACGAGCGACAGTTAATGCCGCTGTTTGACTTAAGCCTATTGTGTTTTTCTGCTTAGGTTATATTTGTATAAGAACTTCAAACCTCTACTAAAAATTTATTTTTATGGAGGTTTTTTTATATGGAAACAGTACAGAAAAGAGTAGTTGTAAAAGAGAAGAAAGCAGGACTTTCAGTTTCAGATGTGATTCTGGTAGGGGTTTTGTTGGCAGTAGGTGCGGTTTTGAAGTTCTTCGTAGGGTCTTTGTTTAGCGCAGGCATGAAACCAAACTTTATTATTGCAATGTATTGCCTTGCTATTTTGCTTATTAAGCCAAAGTTTATTGAAGCCATTATTATTGGAATTATCGCAGGTGCCATCTGTCAGGTATTTCCCGGAACTCCGTACATAAACCTGATAAGTGAGCCGGTTGGAGCCATAGTAATGGCTATTTTGGTATATTTACCTCTTCAAATTGGAAAATTCTCTCTCAGACCTATTGTTTGTACATTTTTGGGTACCTTAGCAAGCGGTATGACCTTTATCGGAGTCCTTTATGCAGCCTTTTATACCGGGGCTGATGTAAAGACAATGCCACTTGGTGTATTTCTAGTAATCGTTCTGGGAACTGCAGTCGTTAATTCAATAATAGTTCAAGGCTTATATATACCGTTAAAACTCGCACTCGGACGCGGAAAAAATGAATGATTTTATGCTCCTTTCATTTTGACTTGTGTCCCTGCCTGATATGGGGAGAAGGAAATGATCGAATTTAGAAACTTTTCGTTTAAATATAGAAACGGAAATAAGAATGCATTAAACGAAATTAATCTTAAAATAAACAAGGGTGACTTTGTGGGTATTATTGGAAATAGCGGGGCCGGGAAATCCACTTTTACCTACGCCGTGAACGGAATTATCCCTCATCATTTTGAGGGTGATTTCTATGGTGAAGTCATTGTCAATGGAAAAGATACTGTAGAATCTACCCCGTCAGAGCTTGCACTAAGCGTTGGAAGCGTATTTCAGGATATAGACGGACAAATGGTAGCCTCTGTTGTAGAGGATGAGTTGCTATTTGGACTGGAGAATTTTGGAGTTCCTCACAATGAGATGGAGAGCAGAATAGACAATATTCTGAAAATGGTTGGCATAGAAGATTTAAGACATAGGAACATAAGTACCTTGAGCGGTGGGCAAAAGCAGAAGGTTGCCATTTGCGCAGTTGTATCACTGATGCCGGATATACTGGTTCTTGATGAGCCCACCGCAGAGCTTGATCCCCAGAGCAGTCATCAGATATTCACAATGTTGAAAATGCTCAATGAACAGATGGGAATAACCATTATCGTTGTTGAACAAAAAATAATGCTTCTTAGCGAGTATACCAAACGATTGCTGATATTCAATAACGGGGGCATCTATCTTGATGGTGCACCAAGTGAAGTATTAATAGACACAGCCAAGCTTATGGATATAGGAGTAAATTGCCCAAGAGTTGCTTCTCTCGCAAATTCACTTAATGAGAGAGGGCTTTATCAGGGGGCGGTACCTGTTAATATTGATGACGCTGTCTCAATGGTAGAAAGTATTATCAGATAACTTTAGGTTGTCCTTGACTCATTATATTCCGGAGGTTTTGCAATTGATTAATTTCAGCAATGTAAGCTTTGCGTATGATAAAAACAACATACTTGAAAACATCAATCTTACCATTGAAGATGGCGAGTTTATTGCAATAGTGGGAAGGAACGGAGCAGGCAAAACCACACTCATGAAGCTCTTTAACGGTCTTTTAAAGCCCACGGCAGGAACAGTAACTGTTGAAGGACTTGATACGCAAACAGCAAAGACAAGTGAAATCGCACGTCAAGTAGGATTTCTATTTCAAAATCCCGACAGACAGATTTGTCAGAATACCGTTAAATCAGAAATCGAGTTTGGCTTGAAATGTGTTATAAATGATAAAAAGGAAATTGAAAGCAGATGTAATTCAATTATTAATAAATTTGGTTTTGATCCAAATAAGGACCCTTTTTCCTTGAGCAGAGGTGAAAGGCAAAAAGTAGCCCTTGCCTCGGTGCTTGCCATTTCTCCAAAAATAATGGTACTGGATGAACCTACAAC